>JAQBNX010000072.1 GCA_028288385.1 Spirosoma sp. | reverse complement strand
GAAACGGCACCCGGTGTCAAAGACGTCCTGAAAGTAAAGGAATTGATTGCCCGGTTACGGCCGGTGCAGGAAGAGGAGACGGTGTAAAGACAAACGCTATGCAAACCACAATCGAACCAACAACCTCGTTTGAGGTATCGGATAAGGGCTTTTACGGTCATTTTGGGGGTGCTTTTATCCCGGAAATGCTCCACCCAAACGTAGAGGAACTGCGGCAGAACTACCGTCAGATAGTTGCTGACCCCACGTTCCAGACCCAGTTTCAGCAGTTGTTGGAAGACTACGTCGGCCGCCCAACACCCCTGTTCTTAGCCAACCGGCTATCGAGCGAAATAGGCGCTAACGTATACCTAAAGCGCGAGGACCTCTGTCATACCGGGGCGCACAAAATCAACAATACCATCGGCCAGATTCTGGTGGCGCAACGGCTTGGCAAGAAACGCATCGTTGCTGAAACGGGAGCCGGTCAGCATGGTGTAGCAACGGCAACAGTTTGTGCGCTGATGGGCCTGGAATGCATTGTGTATATGGGCAGCGTCGATATGAACCGGCAGCAGCCTAACGTTGACCGGATGCGGATGCTTGGTGCCACTGTTGTTCCGGCTACCAGCGGTAGTCAGACCCTCAAAGATGCGACCAACGAGGCCATGCGCCACTGGATCAACAACCCCGTCGATACGCATTACATCATTGGTTCGGTCGTGGGTCCTCACCCCTACCCCGACATGGTGGCCCGGTTCCAATCGGTTATTTCGGAGGAGATAAAGAAGCAGCTATTTGCCAAAACCGGTCACGAAAACCCCGATTACGTAGTGGCCTGCGTAGGTGGGGGCAGCAATGCAGCGGGTGCATTTTTTCACTTTCTGAATGAGCCATCGGTCAGGCTGGTAGCGGTCGAAGCAGCCGGACATGGACTGACATCGGGCCATTCGGCTGCGACAACGGCACTTGGCAAACCGGGCGTGCTCCACGGCAGCCGTACCATTCTGATGCAGACAGAAGATGGTCAGGTGATAGAGCCTTACTCTATTTCGGCAGGGTTGGACTATCCTGGCATCGGGCCGCTCCACGCGCACCTGTTTGAGTCGGGCCGGGGCGATTTTTATGCCATTACGGATGAGGAAGCCATTGCCGCCGGTTTCCAGCTCAGCAAACTCGAAGGCATCATCCCCGCTATCGAAACGGCCCACGCCCTGGCAGCCCTGCGTCACATGAACCTCAAAGCTGACGATGTCGTTGTCGTTTGCCTGTCAGGACGGGGCGATAAAGATTTGAATACGTATTCGAAGTATCTCCAATGATCCTTACCCAAAACCGCATCAGCGACCTCTTCGCGCATAAAAGCGAACGGTTGCTCAATGTTTATTTTACAGCCGGGTTCCCAAATCTGGACGATACAATGACGGTGCTGCGTGGTCTGCAACAGGCGGGCGTGGATCTGGTCGAGATTGGAATGCCCTACTCCGACCCCGTGGCCGATGGCGAAACGATTCAGAAAAGCAACAGCCGGGCACTGGAAAACGGGATGTCGCTCCAGAAGCTGTTTGCCCAACTGGATGGCTGCCGGGACGAATCGGTCCATGAACCCATAACAGTACCAATTTTGCTGATGGGCTACATCAATCCGGTTCTTCAGTTTGGGGTTGAGAATTTTTGCCGAAGGTGCCGCGAGGTAGGTGTTGATGGGGTGATTTTACCTGATCTGCCATTAGACTTATTCTTAGCCGACTACGCTCCCATCTTCCGGGAATACGACATCCTAAACGTCAACCTCATAACGCCCCAAACATCAGAAGAGCGCATCCGGCTTATCGATGAAGAATCAGAAGGCTTCATTTACATGGTGTCGTCGGCAAGTATTACGGGAGCAGTTACGGGTATCAGCAACCCGATGCGGGCGTATTTCGAGCGCATTCAAGCCATGAACCTACGCAATCCTCGTCTGATTGGCTTCGGCATCAACAACCACGATACGTTCAATACGGCTTGTGAAAACGCCAACGGAGCCATTGTGGGCAGTGCTTTCATCCGGCACCTGGACGATCACGGTATTTCGCCGGAGAGCATCCAGGCGTTTGTTCAAACAATTCGGGCTTAGAATTTCATACACATTCACGAGACGTGTGCCATTTAGCCATGAAGTTGGTACATGGCAGACGTCTCGTGAATGGCAGTACCTTTACCGCATGAATTCGGAGATTAACTTTGACAAATCGCCTGACGGCCTGCTCCCGGCTGTCATTCAGGATGCCCAGACGGGCAAAGTCCTGATGCTGGGTTATATGAATCGGGAAGCGTACAACAAAACCATTGCCGATAACGTAGTGACGTTTTTTAGCCGGAGCAAACAACGACTCTGGACTAAGGGCGAAACATCGGGTAATTTCCTGCATGTTCGTGATATCTTGATTGACTGCGATGGTGATACGCTGCTCATTAAAGCTCTACCCGATGGGCCAACCTGCCACACCGGCGCCGATACGTGCTTCAGTGAAGTGAATCGGGGGAAAGCGCAGTTCCTGAATTATTTACAAAACCTTATTCACGATCGGAAAATCAATCCAACCGATACGTCCTATACCGCATCGCTGTTCAAAAAAGGAGTCAACAAGATTGCACAGAAGGTGGGCGAAGAAGCTGTTGAGTTGGTAATTGAAGCCAAAGACAACAACGACGAGCTGTTTCGTGGCGAAGCAGCCGATCTGCTGTTTCAT
>JAQBNX010000851.1 GCA_028288385.1 Spirosoma sp. | reverse complement strand
CGCCGGGGCCGGGATCGCCACCGGCGGCCGGGCCCACCACGGTCCCAACCACAGCGGGGGCGAGTGGGGTCACAACCCGCTGCCCCGGCCCGACGTCACCGAGATCCCCGGCCCGCCCTGCTACTGCGGTCGACACGGCTGCCTGGAGCGGTGGGTGTCGGGCTGGGCCTTCGCCCGTGACTACGCCCAGCACGCCGCGGTCGACCTCGCCCACCCGGTGGCCCTCACCTCGGCCGAGATCATCACCGCCATGCGCTCGGGTGACCGGCTGGCCCGCCTGGTCTGGGGCCGCTACGTCGACCGGGTGGCCCGCGGTCTCTCCCTGGTGGTCAACGCCCTGGACCCCGACATCCTCGTGATGGGCGGCGGCATGTCCAACGTCGACGAGCTCTACACCGACCTGCCGTCCCGGCTGGCCGACGAGACCTTCTCGCCCTGCTTCTACACCCCGATCGCGCGCGCCGCTCACGGCGACTCCTCCGGCGTACGCGGCGCCGCCTGGCTCTGGAAAGAGTGACCCGCATGGACCAACCCGACCTCGAGCGCTTCGCCTTCGGCCAGCAGCTCATCTCCGACGCCGGCACGCTGGCCCTGGACTACTTCGACCGGGTGTCCAGCCTGACCGTGACCAGCAAGGGCCCGCAGGACATGGTGTCCGAGGCCGACCTGGCCGTGGAGCAGCTGATCCGGACCCGGCTGGCCGAGGCCTACCCCGAGGACGCGTTCCTCGGCGAGGAGTCCGGCTTCTCCGAGGTCCCCGACAGCACCGGCATCTGGGTGGTCGACCCGATCGACGGCACCCAGCCCTTCGTCAGCGGGCTCCGGACCTGGTGCATCTCCGTCGCCTACGTCCGCGACGGGGCCGTGGTCTTCGGGCTGGTCAACAACGCCGCGGCGGGCGAGCTGTTCGCCGGCGGGGTGGGCGTGGCCGCCACCCTGAACGACCGGCCCATCGCCGGCCACCCCGGGAAGACCCTGGGTGACGGGCTGACCTTCCTGGGCTGCTCGGCGCGGATGAAGGCCGAGCAGATCGTGCCCGTCCTGGACCGGCTGATCCGCGCGGGCGGGATGTACGTCCGCAACGGGTCGGGCGCCCTCGGCCTATGCGACGTGGCCTGCGGCCGGCTGATCGGCTACGTCGAGCCGCACATCAACTCGTGGGACTGCCTGGGGGCGATCGGGGTGCTCAACGCAGCCGACATCCCGGTCAGCGACTTCCTGGCCGGCGACGGGCTGCACCACGGCAACCGGATCGTGGCCGGGCCCAGGGCCGTGTACGCCGCCCTGGACGCCGTGCTCGGCTGAGCGGGGCTCAGACGACCTCGTGCAGCCAGCGCACGGGAGCGCCGTCGCCGGCGTAGCGGAAGGGCTCCAGCTCGCTGTCCCACGGGACGCCCAGCAGCTCGTCCAGGGACTCGGCGAGGCCGCGGCCACCCAGGGAGGCCGTGGCCATGGCGTGCCGCAGCCGGTCCTCGGGGACCATGATGTCGCCGTGCAGGCCGGTCACGGCGTGGAAGACGCCCAGCGTCGGGGTGTAGGAGTAGCGCTCGGCCTCGGTCCGCGCGGTGGCCTCCTCGGTCACCTCGAAGCGGATCTTCTGCCAGCCCTTGAGCGCGCTGGCGAGCCGAGCGGCGGTGCCGGCCGGACCGGTCCAGGCGTACTCGGTCCGGTAGGCGGAACGCTCGATCGGCTGGGCGGTCCACTCGACGCGTACGGGCGCGCCGAAGACACCGCCGAGCGCCCACTCCAGGTGCGGGCACAGGGCCGACGGCGCAGAGTGGACGTACAGGACTCCACGGGTCGTACTCATCAGATCCTCCAGGCGCGAGACCAGGCAACGTGAGGGCTGCCTTCCCCGACATCCTCGATACCTCGGCCGTACGTCCCGGCGGATTCGATGTGCAGTCCCTAGTCTGCCTCATCCGTCACAGCAGCACCAGCGGTTGCGAGGATCCGCCTCGGGCGACCGCGGCGGGGCGGCTCGGCCGGGTCGAATCGTAGAGTGGCGGGATGTCCACTGCTCCCTACGGATCCTGGGTCTCGACCCTCTCGATCGACGACCTCACCTCGGGCTCGACCGGCCTCGGCGCCCCCACCATCGACGAAGGGCGGCTCTACTGGCTGGAGTCGCGGGCCGACCAGGGCGGCCGTTCCAGCCTCTGGCGGCGCGACCTCAGCGGCGGCGAGGCCCAGGAGCTGACCCCGGCCCCGGCGTACCTGCGGGACCGGGTGCACGAGTACGGCGGCGGGGAGTACGCCGTCGCCGGCGGTGAGCTCGTCTACTCCGAGTTCAGCGACGGACGGCTCTACCGGCTCGGCCCCGACGGGTCGGCCACCGCCATCACCCCGCCCGGCAGCCTCCGCTACGCCGACATCCGCGTGCACCCCGACCGGTCGCTCGTGCTGGCGGTCCGGGAGGACCACGGCGGCGCCGGGGAGGCCGAGAACACCATCGTCGCCCTCGACCTGGCCGGGCCCAACGCCGACGGCGGGGCCGTGCTCTGCCGGGGCGCCGACTTCTACTCCACGCCCGAGCTCAGCCGCGACGGCCGGCTGGCCTGGACCCAGTGGGACCACCCCAACATGCCGTGGGACTCCACCGAGATCCGGGTGGCCCCCGTGGG
>JAQBNX010000044.1 GCA_028288385.1 Spirosoma sp. | reverse complement strand
TCGGCAGGGTCCTGCATGGTCAGCATCCAGCGCAGGTTCCACAACGTCTCGTCCAGCAAATCGGGCAATGAATTAGTACGTTCCGGAATAGAAACCGGCAGCTTCAGACAAAATTCAGGATAGTCTTCAAACAGCGACAATAACGTACCAACTGTGATTCCTGAATTAACAATATACTTATTATAGTCGCCGGCATCGTACCAGCCACGGGGCGAGAATAGTACCGTACCAGCAGGTCGGTTTGCTGAAGCCGCCGATGGATGCACCAGCACCCGCGTATCTGCGTGACCAGCCGGGCGGCTCCAGGCACCGGCATACGGCTCCGACAAAGCGGTGGAAACCCGCTGATAATAAAAGCCTTTTATGGCCCCGGCAGCCAGGTCACGATAAACGGCCGGACGAATGTCGAATGGATACGATTGACCCAGACCCGGCACGACCATCACAAACGAGCCTATTTGCCGAAAAGCCGAAAAGTCAGCAATTTGGGTTGTTTTGCCGGAGACAGCATTCCGGCGCGCTTCGCTCAGTGTGCCCCTGAACAGCACCTGTTTAGCTTCTGACGATATCACTTCAAATACTCCTGGATGGCCGGATGCGCTGGTCTCACCAGCAATGACGGCTATTTTAGGGGCATTAGGGTAAAAACCAAGCTGATTCAGCCGGATTGCACCAGTAGGCGCCTGGCCGTTTGCCAGCATACCGGTCAGCATGAGCAGATAAATAAATAACAAATACGGAAAACGCAGGCGGGTAGGATTTGACATTGTCCAGGTTAAATCTGCGAATAAGCGGCTGGTTCCAGAAAAACCCGAATGATATTGGATACCGTGTTCGCATATTCGGGAGCCGCCGACACGCGTTTCCAGTCGGGATCGGCGCTGAACGCTTTCCAGTTAGCGTCCCGTTCTTCCATGTTCTTAAAGGTCAGCATGTAGGTCAGGCACGGCATGTGTTCACCCGCTATAACCTGACCGAAAAACACGGGATTAAGCTTCACCTTGTAAAAAACAGGCATTTCGTCCACGTTGAACATCTTCACCTTCCGGCGCACGGCGTCTTCAGAATAACCTTCGTAGGTACGTATCTCAAAAATACGGCTCTCTTTGGCGGGTACGATAAGCTGCGGCAAGGCATCAAAGGCGCTTAGCAGCGACGTCGAGTAGCGGGCATAAGGGGCTTTGTCGGGCGTGAGTTGGTTATAAGCCTGGCTGGCCGTCGTGTAGGCCGAATCGCTGGTCAGGCGGCTGGCTACGGTGGCGTAGCTTTCCATTGACGCATGAGGAATCAGCACATAGAGTTTGGCCGGGTCGGACTTACCCATTTCCCGAAATACGCCCACCGTTTTGACGCCCTGCCGGTTCAGGGCCGGGATCAGCGCTTCTTTCAGGTAATTTTCTATGTTGGACTGGGGAGAGCCAAAGCGAAGTTCATAGGTTCGGAGTTCGTACAACTCTTTTTGTTTAGGTGCCGGTTGGGCAGTCTGGGCATCGGCGGTGGCGAGTGTTGCACCGGCCATCAAAGACGCAGAAACGAATTGTCTTCTTCTCATTCGGTTAAGCTAGTTGTTTGAGAGATTTATTCGGTTTCATAAGAATGAATTATCATAATCTACTAGGTTTACGAACGCCACTTTAGTTTTCCATTAGGCGGGATTTGATATTGCTCTTATGCAAATAGGCATACATCACCGCAAAAGCCTTACTCCACCGGTACGATCGTCGAATTCTTGATCTCAGCCATGACAAAAAAGCTGCTGATGTGGAGTGTGCCGGCAATAACCGACAGGCGGTCCTGGTAGAAGCGGTTATAGGTCTCCATATCGCGACTGACAATTTTGAGCAGGTAATCGAACGTACCCGACACGCGGTTACACTCCAGCACTTCGGGCAGGTCGCGCACGGCTGCGTCGTAATCAGCAAATGAATCGCGGGTTTGTTTGTCGAGCGTCACCTGGCAGTATACCATCACGCCGTTGCCCACTTTCTTCTTATCAACAATCGTTACGTATCGGTCGATGACACCATCGCGTTCGAGTTGTTTGATTCGTTCGTGAACCGGCGTCTTGGACAGGTTGATCTGACGCCCTATTTCCTGAATCGTCAGGCGGGCGTTGCCCTGCAATAAACGCAGGATGCTGCGGTCAGTTTTGTCGAGCGTATCGGGCACGATTTTTACAGGACTAAGGGTAAAGCGGGACTACTCTTAGATTTTTTTCCTACTAAAGACGAGTTTTGATACCTTATTTCCTAATTAATCAGACTCCACTAGAAAACATATACCCTCAATTTATCTTTGTATTCATAAAATTCACAAACTCGACGTCCCATTCAGCATGGTTATTGGTGTTCCTAAAGAGATTAAAAACAACGAAAACCGCGTAGCCCTTACACCTGCTGGTGTCACAGAACTACGTAAGTACGGCCATATCGTGCATGTGCAGGTTAATGCCGGACTGGAAAGCGGTTTTGAGGATGAAGAATACATTGCGGCCGGGGCTATCATGCTGCCAACCATCGAAGACATCTACGGCATTGCCGAGATGATCATGAAGGTGAAGGAGCCGATTGCGGCCGAATACGACTTGATTAAAGAAAACCAACTGCTCTTCACCTATTTTCACTTTGCCTCATCGGAAGAGTTGACCAGGGCAATGCTAGCTAAAGGGGCTGTTTGCCTGGCCTACGAAACCGTAGAACGGGCTGACCGTAGTTTGCCCCTGCTGGTGCCCATGTCGGAAGTAGCTGGCCGAATGGCCGTTCAGGAAGGAGCTAAGTACCTGGAAAAGCCCATGAAAGGTCGGGGCATTCTGCTAGGCGGTGTACCGGGCGTGAAACCTGCCAATGTCTTGATCCTGGGTGGCGGCATTGTGGGAACGCAGGCCGCTAAAATGGCCGCAGGCTTAGGCGCTCATGTTACCATCATGGATGTGAATCTGTCGCGTCTGCGTTACCTATCGGACATCATGCCGCCTAACGTGCAGACTATGATGTCGAACGAATACAACATTCGCGAGATGATCAAGGTCTGTGACTTAATTGTGGGGGCGGTGCTGATTCCGGGTGCAAAGGCCCCCCACCTCATTACCCGCGACATGCTGAAACTAATGCGTCCCGGCACGGTGCTTGTCGACGTAGCGGTTGATCAGGGCGGTTGCATTGAAACCTGCCGCCCCACTACCCACGAGGACCCCACGTTCATCATCGACGGTGTGGTGCATTACTGCGTAGCCAACATGCCCGGTGCAGTACCTTATACCAGCACGGTAGCACTTACGAACGCTACGTTGCCCTACGCACTGCAACTTGCCAATAAAGGCTGGCAGCAAGCCTGCCGCGATAACACGGACCTGAAACTGGGGCTTAACGTAGTGGAAGGCAAGGTAGTTTATAAAGGCGTTGCTGATGCTTTCGGTCTGGAACTAACACCCGTGGGCGATATTCTGACTGAGGAAGAAGTAGCTTAATATTGCACTATGGTCATACAAGGACCCCATAGTACTATCAATCATTACCAATTCATCGACGAGCGCAGGCCGCATTCCACCAGGATGCGGCCTTTTTTTATAACTTGACAACTCAACCAACGTGTATCACTTATGGAAGTGCAATCAAAGTTACCCGTTCCAACGCTGTTCGATTGGTCTGGTGGTATGGAGAAATTTGAAGCCTGGACTGATTTGTTTTACCAGCGAGTACGGCAGGACGATATTCTTGAACCTGTATTTCGAGGCATGTCAGCCGATCATGCTAAGCACGTAGCACATTTTGTAGCTGAAGTATTTGGCGGTCCAACTCAATATAGCGATAGAGAAGGCGACCACTACAACATGATTCAGCATCACCTGGAAAAACACCTGACGGAGGCACAGCGCCAGCGTTGGGTTCGACTCATTCAGGATGCGGCCGATGACGTTGGGTTGCCCAACGACCCGGAGTTTCGATCGGCGCTGGTTGGCTACCTGGAATGGGGGTCGCGACTGGCCGTAATAAACTCTCATCTGGACACGGTCAATGAGCCACCGAATGCACCAATGCCAAAGTGGGGCTGGGGCGAAACCGGCGGACCCTATATCCCGTAGTTTATAGAAAGCTGACTGTCTTAAACTGTGTTCGTGACTAGGCTAGTTCGACACTGTAGAGCTCCAATTCGGGCATGGTCAGACCAATGACCTTCGCACCCATTAGGTTTTGCAAGGCCTGGCGGCCGGTTTTCCACCGGTAAGCGACATTCTCTTCCCGTACCAGAGCAGGATCTCTGGGCTGATTTGCGTAGTCAAAATAGTCAGGCATCCGGGCCGTCATCTCGCTGACAACGTCAGCAATGCTTCCCGTCAGAATCAGGCTGGGGTTCGACTGAATAACCTGGATCAGAGCGCGGCTCATGGATGCCGTATAGAAGGCACAGTCAATATCCTGATGACGCACCGGTACGCCGTCATGAAGCCGCTGAAGGTTAACCCCACCGTCTTCCAGCCGGTCAGATACAGGTGTCTGTCCTGCGGGCTGTGGAAATACAATGTCTATTTTCTCCCTGAATTTATCCCACCACGGTGGCTGGCCGAATGGATTCAGGGTGTCACAAAAAATAATGCGCCGAGGTAGATCAGGCTGCTGGGAGTCCATGACCAGCAGGGCCGCGCCCAGATGACGGTCATGGGCGGCATGCCGACGCTGTATCACAAAACAATGAAGCTGCCGTTTTCCTTCTTCGCCTAGTTGCGTGGCAACGGTGTGAACCCTGCGCAGCGAATCCTCCATGTATCCTTCCGTGATGACATGAATAGGGAGTATGGTTTCGTCCTGAATTTCGGCGCGAAGTTGATTGGCTAAGATAGTCAGCGCAGTCTCGTCAGAGCGTCGGGTGCCAAAGTACATGCCAATGTCTTCTTTGGCTACGCCCGTAACATCATCGACCAATCCGACCGTATCGCCATGGGCACCTTGTCGGCTGGTTGGACTGTAGCGAAATGGCACTTCGCGGTGTTCGCGATGGGCCGCCAAATTGTAGATGCGTTTTTCGAACTGAGCCAGCATCGGCTCGTAAGCGTCGTTCTCGAAATACACCTCATTAATGGGACGTAGCAAATGACGCGCAATGGCATCCTGACGGAGTAAACTTTCCAGCGCGTCGTCCTGGTGTTTGAAGAAGCTGCGCAGAGCACCGTGTTCAATAAACTCGTCGGTGTTGCTGTCTTCGTCTACGTGGTTACCTTCCACCGTACTGTGGTCGATCCACTCGCGAAGGAATTGTTTGACGGCATGATCGAAGGCATTGTTTGCCCAATCGGCCCGCTCTTTTGTGTAGTTAGTTGGTGATGTAGGTTCGTAATTCATCGGACTATCCTCGATGGATAGAGTCCGAAAAGCTATGTTCATAGAGCCGGAAAAATATGCCACAATATACGGCAAAAAACGGCCTTATATGATGGTTTCGGCAACAAATATTTTCTACTCACTAAAACTCCAACTGTTGCTGCACCAGAGCAGCCCATTCTTCCTGGAGAGTACCGGCAAAAACCGCTGTACGGGCCCGCCGATACCAATAACCGGCATTAAACTGATCGCCTTCTTTGCGATGTAGGTATGCGTGCAGACGGTCATAGGAGAGCTCACCCTCGCGGCTTTGTGCAATGTTGTGAGCCTGTTCCCACTGGCCGTTAGCGTCATACCATAAGGCCTGCAAAACGGGGTGAATACCTACCAGTGGCTGTGGCTGGGTCAGGGATGCGGTAAACTGATCGAGTGTCATCCAATTACGTAATAGGGTTTAAAACCTTAAAACCTGATTTGTTTTTCAATGTAGACCTTTACAGGATTACAGATGCAGGTATTATTGACAGCCCATCACAAAGCTCTTCACCGGGTCTTGTTTAGCGATGCTGTCAGATAGGGCTGGTATGCCGGGGTGACATAAATGGTGTACGTCTCCAGCCGAATGGACCGGTAAGGCTGCTTCATTACGCGGGGAAGTAGCTCGGTTAGTTTCTGAAAATCGTTGTTAGGGATAATAGCCAGATCAGCATCTTCCCACTGCTTTTCGGTCGGCCAGATGTTGTAGTGGGTGTGGAAGAAAGGGATCAGGTAGTCGAACACAAAAACATTCGAACGCGCTGGAATATTCTGAGCCAGCCGCTGAATCACTGCTACGTCGGATGCGGGCAGCAACGGCTCCTTTTGCGGGTCGAAGCGGTGCGTGGCCGTATTACGCAGAATGGTCAGCAATCGGAAGTCGGGTCGGGCATACTGCACAATGGGAAGTTGGATGGCCAACAGCAACACACCCAACAAAACCGGTTGCCATTTAGGTGTTTGTCCTTCCTGCCCCAACCCAAACAGGAACCAGATCGCGAGCGTATAGACAACCGAGAAAGCATAGACTAGTACGAAGCGTGGGGGCCATGTTAGCGACACTAAATCAAACATTGGGTTAGTGCCGTAGTACGTAGCACCCTGCACCCAATTGGATACCAGTAAGGCCACCTGCGCAACGCCATACACTAGCAAGACGCTCCCCGCCTGCCGCCAGCCGATCCGGTACAGGCCGTAGAGCAACAGACCAATAGTCGGAAGCAGGAGCAAAAACGTTTGCAGGAGCAGTATGAGATGCTTTTTGATAAAAGTGGAATCATGCAGCCCGGCTGCCATCACGGCCAGGGCCTGCTGCAACCGTGGCTCTGGCTCGGCTGCGTTGTTTTTGTAGGAAAGAAACAGCATACCGGTAATAAACAGAGCGGCCCAAACGCCAAGGATGACCCAAAACCGTGTTTTGTTCAGTATCCCAAAAATAGATTGCTTTGGATTGGCCGACAGGTACTGTATGCTGAAAAAACCCAGGTGAAGGGCACCTGCCAACAAGGCGCCGTCTTCCTTAACGAGCACCAGCAGCGCGCCCGTTAGCACCAGCCAGGTTGTTCGGCGGGAAAGCAGGGCCAACAAAAACAAAAGCGACAGAGGAAAGTAGGTCAGTTCAGGATGCCAGCCAATGCCAGGGTGGTCATTAAACCAGAACCAGACCGGTCCCATCAGCAATACACCCAGCACAAGCCACGTGGCCCAGATCGGCAGCCTCCGGCCAATTTCCCGCAGCAGCAGCCCGTAACTCACCAGCGATAGACCCGTTTGCACAGCAAAGGCACCGTAGGCCCCCGCTACGTAAATGAGTGGCCCCCATAGCAGCATGGCATAGTTGTTATGTATCCGGTCGTCGTAGCCCCACACGTTTTCGTAGAGCAGCGGTCGGCCGTCTAACCAGCTACAGGAACTCTGGAGAAAGATATACATATCGTTATACGTATAGTATAACGCCTGAAAGCGGGTAACCTTGAACCAGAAAAACAGAAGCAGCAGCAGACTGCTAACGACAATCGGAACCATCCATTTCATTGTCATATGAGCTCACTACGTCTAGTTGTTTCTTATAGATTAGGCCCATTTATAGGTATACCTGAACACGTCTTTCCCAAAACTGTATCCACTTGATTTTACCGATACAGACTAAAGCGGCCCGTCGGAGCGCAAAATCCCACTCAGTTGAGCATAGGGTACCGTTACCTCGATAGGCCCAACCGCATAAGCCGCTATTTCATAAGGGTTATAGCAAAAAACCATCCCCGCTCGGCTCAGGCCAATGTTAGCAGGCAGAAAGAACCGGCCATCGCGCAGGAAATACCCATGTTCTTCGAGGTTCGTGTGCGGCCTAATTTCCTGCTGCCTGCGGAAAGCCCGTTCCACTACGTCCAGCAGTGCCGTTGTATCAGACACCAAATCCGTCATCGATAGCGTGTGCCCTGTTTCGCGGTCGAACATATACAAAGCCCTATTGGAGTTAGGGTGTGCTCCACCGGTGTAGGCATACGTCTCCATTCGAACCGTCAGGGCTTTTGCCGACGTATACAACGTATCGGCCTGCATTTTAAGCTCCCAGCAACCGCCCATCCCTCCCATGTCGCTAATCATGGTTTCGTAGTCGGCGGCAAACAGCGTGGCCGCCGTTGCCAGGTTACTCTGAGCGTTGAGGTGGGGCGCCAGGGTTGTGCTGTCGAGCCAGCCCGTAATGCTGCCCACGGCTAACCGCCGTAAACTATCGTTAATAGTATGTGCGCCACGGCTATCTTCCTTCAGCAGAAAATAATTTACCGTTACATCCACTCCCTTATTGGTCGTGGTATCGCAGTGGTTTGGACCGGTAAGCACGTAGTGCTGGCGTATTAAAACGGGTGGCTCTGATGAGGCATGATGGCAGGCCGGAAAAAGAGGGATTAAGCAAAGGATAAAGAGGAAGAGGGGATACTTCATGCAAAAACGGAGGACGCCACCGGGTCATCCACGATACTATTGTTTTTTGTTGGAGAACGGCGCCTATTTTGAAACACCCAGGCCGATGCTACAAACTTAGTAAATCTTTGAAGCGAATAGCCTGCCGTCGGCTTATTTCGATTTTATCACCCCCACGCAGCGTCACGAGCAACCCTCCACTAAACCAGGGCTCTATTTTTTCGATCCACTGCAGGTTGATGATGTGCTTGCGATTAGCCCGGAAAAAGGTAGCCGGGTTGAGCCGGTCTTCAAGGGCATTCAGTGATTTTAGCACCAGCGGCTTCTGATCATCGAAATACAGCCGCACGTAGTTCCCCATCGATTCGAACAGTCGGACCTTTCCCAGCTTTACAAACCAGCATTTCTCACCATCTTTGACGAATACCTGGTCGTTTTCGCCCAGTGTTTTGGTAGCCGGACCCGCCGACCCGCCATTGATTTCGTTCGCGTGTTGCTGCTCTTCTTCAACCCGGTGAATGGCTTCGCTCAATCTGGCCAGTTCAACCGGTTTGAGCAGGTAGTCCAGCGCGTTGAACTCGAAGGCTTTAATGGCATATTCATCAAAAGCAGTCGTAAAGATTACTTCAGGCGTTTTGCCTTCAATAGCCTGTAATAGCTCGAAACCATTTTTGCCGGGCATCTGAATATCCAAA
Source organism: Spirosoma sp. (assembly GCA_028288385.1). Taxonomy (GTDB): domain Bacteria; phylum Bacteroidota; class Bacteroidia; order Cytophagales; family Spirosomataceae; genus Spirosoma. Next base: position 968 of record JAQBNX010000044.1, on the reverse strand, counting down.
AACAAGAGTTCCGGCTCCAGTTCATCGATCATCGGCAGGGCTTCGTCGGCATTGGCAGCTTCGCCTATTATCTGAATTTTTGGGAAATTTTCGAGCAGCCGGCGCAGTTCGTTGCGTGCTAAGCGTTCGTCGTCAATGATCAGGGTTTTCATAAGGAATGGTGGCCGGGGCGCCGGTGCGATGATCCAGGATGATGGCTATGAGGGAGGATGTTCATCGTGGATTATTTTTACGTTAGCGTTACGTCGGAACAAACCCTCCGACTGGGCGGGAATGGTAATATCGGCACAAACGGTAGGGCCGTTGCTGGGGGTGTCGTCTTCCTGAAATATCTGGAACGTAGCGTCGGGCCCGTATAGCAGTTCGAGACGCTGGGCTGTGTTGGCCAGCCCAAAACCGCCGGATGCTTCTTTGTCGCCCAGTACCCCGGTGTTACGGATGATGATATGAAGTTTATCCGCAACAATCGTCGACTTAACCTCCACAAATCCTCCCCCCACGGCAATGGAAACCCCATGTTTGATGGCATTTTCGACCAGGGTCTGGAGCATCATTGGCGGCACCTGCCAGAAAAGTGTTCGCCCATCGAGTTCAATGCGACAGTCCAGGCGTTCTTCATAACGGACTTTTTCCAGGGCCAGGTAATCTTCAACGGTTTTTATTTCTTCGCGCAGTTCAACGGTTTTGCGCCGGTCGGCGAGTAGTGAATTGCGGAGTAGGTTGGATAGTTGCGTTATGCTCTGCTGCGCTTTGGTAGGATTTTCGTAGACCAGCGCCCGGATACTGTTAAGGGCGTTGAATACAAAATGAGGGTTCAACTGCGACCGTAACACCTTGGCTTCGGTTTCGCGAATGCTCGTTTTAAGCAGAATGCGTTCAATTTCGGCATTTCGATTTTGCTCAACGTAGTGGTAAGCCGTGTAGCCAAGCACCCAGGCAATCATTGTTTTACCAAAACTAATGATGTA
>JAQBNX010000032.1 GCA_028288385.1 Spirosoma sp. | reverse complement strand
CTTGCGCCCCGACTCGACGCAGGCATTCATATATTACTGGGTTTATGCTTCTTACCGGTACTACTACGTGTGCTGAATCTGGGACTGGCCATGACCGTATCGATACAGATACTCATCATTCTCATTGCCGTTTATTTATTGGGACTGGGTATCTATTTGCTGCATCAGGGCGTGAAAGAAGCCCGATTTTACGTACTGGCCTGGACCACGCTGATCCTGGCAACTCTGGTATTTATGTGCCGGGTTAACGGGTGGCTTCCTGACAGCCTTTTGGTAGCAAACAGCATTCCAATTGGACTATCACTCGAAACAGTATTGCTGTCGTTTGCCCTGGCGGATCGTATTAATGTTTATCGACGCGAGGCTATTCAGGCACAGAAGCAGTTAATCGCCAGCATCCGTGAAGCAGAGCAGAATAAAACCCGCGTGGTTGAATTGGAGATGAGCGCCTTACGCAACCAAATGAACCCGCATTTTATGTTCAACTCCTTAAACTCCATTCAGCGGTTCATTCTGGCCAAAGACCCCTTAACGGCGGCTGGTTACCTGACAAAATTTGCGCGGCTGATGCGGTTTAATCTGGACCAGTCGCGGGAACCAGTGGTGCCGCTGCAGCGCGAGATTGATATGCTGACAACCTACCTTGAACTCGAATTACTGCGCTTTGGCCATCCGTTCACCTACTGTTTCGATTTATCTCCTGATCTGAATCCTTATTCCGTTGCAATACCCGGTATGATCGTGCAGCCATTTGTGGAAAATGCTATCTGGCATGGACTTATGCATAAAGTCAATGGTGGCGGTCATATTCGGATAGCATTTCAGCCGTTATCGGCCACACAACTGCGTTGCACTGTCGAAGACAATGGCGTAGGACGACAGGAAGCCGCACAGCACCAAAGCCCTCACAGAATCAGGCATCGTTCAGCAGGTATGGGTATCACCACCGAACGGTTATCTTTACTAAGCAACGACCCGACAGCTGGCAGCCAAGTACAAATTACAGACTTGACGGATGCGACCGGTTGCGCCACTGGCACCCAGGTAATCATCGAATTGCCAATGACAACGCTCTAACCGTATGCTACGTGCCCTGATCATTGATGATGAACCCAATAGTGCCGAAACGCTCCGGCTCTGGTTAAGCCATTTGCCCCGTGTTGAAGTGGTGGACGTTTGCACCTCGGCCTACGCTGGGTTGACTGCTATACAGGATAAGCAACCCGATGTCGTGTTTCTGGATATCGAAATGCCATACCTCAATGGCTTCGATCTGCTGGCGAGCCTACCGACCGTTAACTTCTCAGTGGTGTTCACAACCGCCTATAACCACTACGCTATCCGGGCCATTCGATTCAGCGCACTCGACTACCTACTTAAACCTATTGATCTGGATGAGTTACAGCGAGCCGTAGACAGCGCAAGGCAACGCAAAGAAGCTCGACAGACAACTCAACAGTACCGGGTGTTTTTTGACAACCTAAAAAACCAGAGCCAGGCGCTCAACAAATTGACGCTGGCAACGCAGGAGGGATACCTGTTTGTGCCTATTGGCGAGATTGTCCGCTGCGAGTCGGACCGCAACTACACCCAGTTTCATCTGACGAACGGGCGCCCCGTACTGGTCTCAAAAAACCTCGGTGAATTCGAGGAACTGCTAACCGACTATAACTTCTTTCGGGTTCACAATTCTCACCTGGTTAATTTAGGCCATGTCCGGCGCTACCTGCGCACCGAAGGCGGCCAGCTAGAACTCACGGACGGCTCCATCATCGACGTCTCGCGTCGGCGCAAAGACGAGCTGCTAGCCCGCCTGGGGCAGTAAACCGTTACTACCATTAACTCAGCGGGTAAGTCAGGCCCGCCAACCGTCCGGCCGAACCCGCCAGTGGTACATTCCTGTACATTGGCTCTTGTGTTGTGATGTAGTATCGTGTCAGAATTCAATCTGGCAAGATCCTTCACCCATAACCTTTTCAGCCATGTTCGCTATTCTTTTCCTTTCACGCCAACCCAGGTCAGCCGGGCAGTGGCTGGCGGTAGTTCTCCTCCTGACGTGGTTTATTTTACCGAAACATAGTTTGGCGCAGTGCTTTCAGCGGACCGATTACCCAGTGGGAAGAAATGCAATTTCAATTGGCGTGGGTGATTTTAACCGCGACGGCAAGGCTGACCTAGCTGTGGCTAACCGACGTCCATACTTAAATGACTCAGGTTTTGGAGATCAAGGCCCGGAAGCGTCTATTTATCGACTGTTAAATAATGGAGCAGGCAGCTTTGGATCAGGTATTAGTTATTTAATAGAGCGTAAAAACAGCCAGTTTGGCGAGCTTTTCGCCATTGGAATCAGTGATTTTAACGCCGATGGCAAACCTGACCTGGTAGCCAACGAATACCTAAATAAGTTTGATGTTGTATCCGGTGATGGTTCCGGCTTCGGCGGCTCAATTCAAGATTATCCATTGGATGGCTTCCTGGAAGGGAATTTTTACCCACGAACCGTAGTAGTTGGAGATTTTAATGCCGATGGCCGGCCTGATGTTGCAACGGCTGACGACAATAATCATCAACCTAGAATTGCCGTTTTGCTCAATAACGAAACAGGCGGTTTTAGTGAGCGAGCGTTTTATAATTATGGTGGGCGCTATGAATATAGCGGGTTTTCTGGATATGATGTTCAATCTCTCGCCGTAGTTGATTTAAATGCCGATGGCTATCCTGATCTGGTAGCTCTTTACCGGGAATATATTTCGGTTTTGTTGAATAACAGATTGGGGGGTTTCAATCCAGCAGTGAGCAGCCGAAACCCAGATGGGGATTACCTCAGTTCTGTAGCATCGGGTGATTTCAACGCCGATGGTCGCCCTGATGTCGTCATGACGGTGTCTAACAAAGATTACGTCAGAGTGGCTTTTGGAGATGGGCGTGGAGGGTTTGACTATATTACCCCGGTTCGCGTAGGAGCCAACGGACCTAAGTCAGTGAAAGTAGGCGACTTCAATGGGGATGGTGAAGACGACATCGTAACGGCAAATTCCGATAGCCAAAACGTTTCGGTGCTAATGGGCACTGGATCATATTCTTTCGCCACCCCAATTCTGATTCCACTTGGTGTTCCGTCCAATTTTTTAGAAGTAGGCGACTTCAATGGGGACCGACGAACCGACATTGTGACAGCTAATAGAGAAAGCCAGACGATTTCAGTACTGATCGGTACCGCTCCGCCTGCTGCGCCTTCTCTGCTAACCATCAACGGACAGTCCTATCCCGGTAGCCAGTCAGCCGTAACGGTTTCCCAAAATTCTGGAGGTGTCTTACTGCTGGGCGGTTGCTCCAGTGGCATTCTTAACTGGTCAGGTTCGGATGGCCGTCACGGCCGCAGCAACAGCAGTGGCAACGTTACCATCATTGTCCCCACATCAGCCACCGGTGCTTTTTCCTACACCGCCAGCTGCGAAATCGGGACCTGCACCAGCCCAACTGCTGTTGCAACGGTCACCGTAACCCCTCCGCCACCGGTTCCGTTTGCTATTACAGGCGTAACTGATGTTCTCTGTGTGAGCGACGGCAACAACGTACGCAGGATTAGTTTCACCCCTCAATACACGGGATTAACTGGACAACCCATCACCTTCTCGGTGCGCAACGAACTATCACCAACAACGGCTTTTGGGCCGTATGCCCTACGGGTCTATACCGACAATCCAACCATCACTTTACAGGCTATGCAGGGTGGCACGGCCGGTATGACTACGTTTGACTACAACTGGCTTGCCGCCTGCGCTACTCCATTGCCTGCCCTAAACATCCGTTACGTTAAACCTCTCACTAGTGGCACAGGCGACGGTTCCTCATGGGCCAATGCATCGGGCGACCTGCGAGCGATGCTACGGGCGTCGGCTCCCGGCAATCAGGTCTGGGTAGCGGCTGGTACTTACAAGCCTACAACCGGTACCGACCGAACCCTGAGCTTCAATGTTCCATCGGGCGTGCAGGTATATGGGAATTTCGCAGGAACAGAAACCAGTCTGAGTCAGCGCCAGCTAAGCTACCCCTTAAGGACCGTTTTGTCGGGTAATATTGGTGATCCAGCACCTTCGGTCTTTGATAATACGTACCATGTCGTCACATTTCAGAACGTGGCAGCCGGAACTTTGCTCGACGGGTTCGTTGTCCGGGATGGAGGCACTGGCAGCAATACTGAATTTCCGGTACCGCCTGGTGGCTACACAGGTGCGGGTATCTACAACGGGAGCAGTTCCGGACAGACGAGTTCTCCTACTGTTCAGAACTGCTACGTCACCCATAATCGAGGAGCCTTCGCCGGTGGTGGTATGTTTAACGGTGGTACTGGTACGGCTACACTTGTTAATTGCTTATTCAGTGGAAATTACGGCGAACATGGAGGTGCCATATTTAGCTCGTTTCGGTTTGCTGGTCCTGGTGACATATTAAGTAATTTTACAGTGAACATAATCAACTGTAGCCTAGTCAGTAATGGCAGTGATCAAGAGGGGAAAGCGATTGCAGGAGGTCGTTTAAACATACGCAA
>JAQBNX010000027.1 GCA_028288385.1 Spirosoma sp. | reverse complement strand
CGATTATAACCAATGGACTATGAATGATAGATGACAGAATCGGCTTACCTGAGCACTCACCCTTAGTTTAACACTTCGGCGGAGATGCCCCGGCGGCAGATTTCGTTGCGCATCGGTACGAGTTCTTCCCAAGACCCATTTTTAACACTGCACTTGCCTTTGTAGTGAATCAGCAGCGTGCATTGCTCGGCCTGCTCGGGGGTGTGTTCACATACGTCGATCAACGTGTTGATCACATGCTCGAACGTGTTGACCTCATCGTTATACACCATGAGGGTATGAACGTCGGTGTCAACGACCTCGTCGAGTACGTCCACCTCAGGGTCGGACCAGCCGGTTTCTTTGAAAGGTTGCATGAAAGATTAAATCGTGTTTACTTAGCAAATTTACGGCAAAATGACCGTTTTTTAAAATGGTTGCCCTGCTATCAAATAACCGCTTTTACATCGTAAAAGTTGCCGGACCAGGGATCGCTCACTTACTTAAACCCATTAGCAGAAATACCCGTTTCAATAGAACCCGCCTATGAACACCACCGTTGCCTTAGCGATTTTAGTCGTTTATTTTGGTATGCTGATCGCCGTTTCGTTTTACACCGCGCGCGGGGCCGATACGACTACATTTTTCACGGCTAACCGGCAGTCGCCGTGGTGGCTGGTGGCTTTCGGCATGATTGGCACGTCGCTGTCGGGCGTTACGTTTATTTCAGTACCCGGCGCTGTCGGCAAAATCGGATTTTCCTACTTCCAGGTCGTGCTGGGCTACATCATCGGGTATCTGGTCATCGGAACGATCCTCATGCCGCTCTACTACCGGCTAAACCTGATTTCTATTTACGGCTACCTCGAAAAACGCTTCGGATTCTGGTCCTATAAAACCGGTGCCGGCTTTTTCCTGCTTGCCCGCACGGTTGGGTCGGCGGTTCGGCTCTACGTAGCGGCCGGGGTATTGCAGATTGCCTTATTTAATGGGCTGGGCATTCCCTTTCAAGTGTCAGTGCTGATTACAATCGGCCTGATTTGGGCGTATACGTTCAAGGGGGGCGTAAAAACCATTATCCTGACCGACTCGCTCCAGACCATTTTCCTAATTACGGCCGTTGTACTCACCATTATCCTGATTGCGAATGAGTTGGGGCTTTCTTTTGGCCAGCTGGTGCAAACGGTACGCGACGACCCCAACTCACAGATATTTTATTGGGACAAAAACGATCCAAAGAATTTTTATAAGCAGTTCATTTCAGGCGCGTTCATCGCCATCGTTATGACGGGTCTGGACCAGGACCTGATGCAGAAAAATCTAACCTGCAAAAACATTGGTGAGGCCCAGAAAAACATGTTCTGGTTCACGATTACTTTGGTTGTAGTTAACTTTCTGTTCCTCTCGCTCGGTGTGTTGCTCTATGTATTTGCCCGGCGCGAAGGCATCGCCATCCCTACCCGAACGGACGATTTGTACCCGATGCTGGCCCTAGGTCACCTCGGCCTGGTAGTCGCCATTACGTTTCTACTGGGTATCACGGCTGCTACGTATGCCAGCGCCGACTCCGCCCTAACGGCGCTGACAACCTCGTTCTGCGTAGACTTCATGAACGTAGAAAAGCGCCCGGAAGTGGAGCGGTCGCGAATCAAGCACCTTGTTCACATCGGGTTTTCACTCCTGTTCTACGTAGTCATTCTGGTGTTTCGACAGGTCAACAGCAAGGAAGTGATTACGGCCGTGTTCGACATTGCGGGTTACACCTATGGGCCGCTTCTGGGTTTGTTTGGGTTCGGAATGTTCAACAAACGCCCGGTCATGGACCGTGTGGTACCGTTTATCTGTCTGGCTTCGCCAGTACTTACCTACATTGTCAACGAAAACTCAGCGGCTTGGTTTGGAGGCTATCAGTTTGGTTTCGAAAGACTGCTTTTGAACGGGCTATTCACCTACGCGGGCCTGTGGGCGGTATCGAAGTCGGTGGTGAAGCAAGAGCCAGTGGCCGTATAACGTAACGTAGAGGTATCTTTATACCAATAAACAAGTATGACTAGTAAATTTTTTCCGTTGCTCTTTCTTTGCCTGCCGGGATTGGCCCAATTTCGCTACTCGCCCGATAAGCCACAGCTTGGCCAGACCGTTTCGTTTACCTACACTCCGCAAGGAACCCTTGCCGCCGACAGCACCGTTGAGGGTCGTTATATGCGTTACGGAGCACCGGCCATGATGCACCAAAGCCACCCGCTAACCGCCACGCTGGTGCGGCAGGGGGCCGTCTTCGTTGGCGAGGTGTATATTCCTAAAAAAGACATAGCGGGTACGGTGCTGCTGTTTCGGAACAGCCGGCAGCCAACCCGCGTCGACCTGAATAAAAATCAGTTGTACGTAATCCCGGTTACTGATGCAACGGGCAAACTGGTTCCTCACGCATTGGGCGGACAGGCATCGGTGTTTACGCGATCCAACTTTCTGTATGAAGCGGGCAGCCGCCCAGACCCCAACCGGGTAGTGGCTCTCTATGAACAGGAACTCAAAGAAAATCCGGATGGGCAACCGCTCTATTGGGCTGATTACTTAGCAGCCCTGATTAAGCAGAAAAAGCCGGGCTACGGACCGAAGGTAAAGAAGGAAATAGAGTCGTATCTGGCTTCGCGACCGAAGCCAACAGCGGCCGAACTAACCGCAGCGGCTCAACTCTACGAGAGTATGGGCGATTTTGCCAAAGCCAATGTCCAGCGCGAACGCATGAAAACGCTGGACCCGGCCGGTTCACTAGTGCAAAAAGATCGCGCAGTGGCCATTCGGAGCCAGCCCGACTGGACACGCCGAAAAGCTTTGTACCAGGCATTTGTCACGGAGTTCCCCAAATCATCACACCTGCCTCTGCTGGCCATTGGCATGGCGGATGGTTACTTCAAGAACAATGACATTGGGGGGCTGGTGACCTTTGTGGAAGCACAACCCGCTTCGCACATCGATGTCCTGATGCTGAACACGATGGCGTTTCAACTGGCAGAAGAAAAGCGGTCATTACCAGAAGCCGAGAAGTTGGTTAATAAGGCCATGACGGTGCTCAAAACGCAGTCCAAACCGCGCGACGTAACGGGTAACTGGGCCGACGAGAAGCTCGTACGGCAACGGCAGTTGATGAACACCCTGGCCAGAGCCCTCGAGCAGCAGAACAAGTATGCCGACGCCTACACCGTCTACCAGTCGTTTATCAACCCCGACGACGCGGAGAACAGCGACCCGCGCGTTAACGAGCGTTATTACCTCTGCGCACTGCGCACCAACCACGCTACCGAAGCCCAGCCTATGGCCGAGGCTGCCGTTCAGGTTGGTAAGGCAACACCCCGGCTGAAAGCCGCTTTTCGTGACTGGTATGCTAAACAACCCGGCCAATCCGATGCCAAAGCCCTTGCCTACCTGACCAGCCTGGAAGCCGATCTGCGCGCCGAACAACGCGACGAGTTACGCCAGATTCTGATCAACGAACCCGCACCGGCCTTTTCGCTCACAGACCTGCAGGGCCGTACTATTTCGTCGTCGGTGTTGAAGGGGAAGGTGGTGGTAGTCGATTTTTGGGCAACCTGGTGCGGACCGTGTATCGCGTCGTTTCCGGCCATGCAGCAGGCTCAATCGCACTTTCAGAACGATCCTAACGTCCGGTTTCTATTCGTCAACACCCGCGAGGGTGGTCCGCAGCAGCGGGTTCATTCGTTCATGGCAAAAAACACCTACCCGTTCGTGGTTCCTCTCGACAATCAACAGCGCATGGCCAACGCCTACAAAGTCAAGGGCATCCCCACCAAAGTGGTGATCGATGGGAAAGGCCGTGTTCGGTATCGCGCCATTGGCTACAACGGCAGCCCCGAAGCCACCGTCAATGAATTAACCTTAGTGGTGGAGATGCTGAAAGAAGAGAAATAAAAGCCGGTCTGCTTATTCGCTCTGTCCTTCTTTCTTGCTGGCTTTGTTAGCCTGCTTGATAGACTCGCCGATCATGTCCCACTGCTCGGACGTAACACGTTCGAGGTGGCTGAACTCGCCGGCGGCCAGCACTTCGCCCCCGTCGATGGTGATACTTTCGCCCGTGATATAGCCGGAATAATCGGACAGCAGGTAGGCAGCGAGGTTGGCTAATTCGCCATGCTCACCAACGCGCTTGAGGGGTATGCGACTGGTGGGGTCCATCATACTGGCCAAGGGTTCGGGAAAGAGCCGGTCCCAGGCGCCTTTGGTTGGAAATGGGCCGGGCGCAATGGCGTTAAGCCGGATTCCGTATTTACCCCACTCGGCGGCCAGTGATTTGGTCATAATCAACGCGCCACCTTTTGCTACCGCGCTCGGCACTACGTATCCCGAGCCCGTCGTGGCGTAGGTGGTGGAGATATTCAACACCGTCCCCTTGATCTTGTTTTCGATCCAGTATTTGCCGACCGCCAGCGTAAAGTAGTACGTGCCCCGCAGCACAATATCAACGATGGTATCGAAGGCCTTATAGGATAGGCGCTCGGTGGGGCTGATGAAGTTACCGGCCGAATTGTTGAGCAGCCCATCGACCCGCCCAAATCTGGCAATCGTCTCGGCTAAGACGTGCTCAATTTCCATCGGATTACGCACATCGCAGGCCACAGCCAGCACCCGCCCGCCCGTCTGATCCATTAATTCCTTCGCCGTTTGGTCGATAACGGCCTGACGGCGGCTACAAATAGTCACATTGGCGCCCAGTTCGAGCAGGTAATGGCTAATGGATTTGCCGAGTCCCGTGCCACCGCCCGTAACGATGATGGTTTTATCCTTGAGCGCGTCTTCGCGCAGCATGCCTGTAGTCATTGGTAGAAAGGGAAAGGGCTATTGACGAGTGAAAGGGCGAAAGAGTAGGCTACGTCATTAGGTTTGGCTCACTTACTCTTTCGCCCTTTCACTCGTCAATAGCCCC
>JAQBNX010000626.1 GCA_028288385.1 Spirosoma sp. | reverse complement strand
GGCGTCGGTTATGTTTCTGGCTTTGGATGACATGCCCGACAGGTAAAACTTACCACCTGCTTTCACAATGGCATCGTAGTGTTCGCGCAGTTTGCCCGTGCCGAGTCCGGCAACGGTGTTCAATTCGGCATCGCGGAGCAGCGTAACGGCATCGCCCGCCAGAAAAACCGAAACGGTATGTCCTTCGTCGAGGGCCGTTTTGGCAACCAGAAAGGCCAGTGCCGCCCGCGTGGCGTCGGTCGGACCATGGGTGATGTGAACAAGTATTTTCATTTTCTTCGGACTGGGTTGTGCTGCGGCTGCACCAACTGTGAGCAGGATTAAACTAAGGGCGTATAGTAACAGGGTAAAGCACCATCTTTTCATAGGATGACCAGTTAAGATATGAGAATAGATAAGCCACAAGCTCTTGTACATCAGTTTCTTGCCTGGCAAATGTGTCAAATTCTGGCACAACAGAACATACCCCAAACGGGGTATTTATTTTACGGTATCTGGCAGTAAGAGCCTATTTATTGATCGGTCAACTTTGATTATTTCGGCGGTTTACATTTGATGAGAATTAGAACTTGGCTAAGACTTAGCCAGGCTAAGAATCTGGTATAATTTTCATTCACTGTCCTAAAAATCAACTAATATGAATCCAAACAAAGCCTTATGGGAAAAAGGAGACTTCACCCAAATTGCCGAAACCATGCGGGAGAGCGGATCGGCACTGGTTGCTCAACTCGGTATCACCAACGGGCTATCTGTTCTTGACCTCGGTTGTGGCGATGGCACCACGGCCTTACCTGAGGCAAAACTGGGCGCTACGGTCCTTGGCGTCGATATTGCCCGAAATCTGGTTGAAGCGGGTAACCGCCGGGCGAAAGCAGCAGGGCTGACCAATTGCACTTTCCAGGAAGGAGATGCGACCGATTTAGGTGACTTGACGGATCAGTCGTTCGATCTGGTCGTTAGCATATTTGGGGCTATGTTCGCCCCAAAGCCCTTTGATGTAGCCAGGGAAATGGTGCGTGTCACCCGCCCCGGTGGTCGAATAGTGATGGGAAACTGGATACCGGGCGACCCTACGCTGGTCGCGCAAATCTTAAAAATCAGCTCGGCCTATACACCGCCACCGCCCGAGGGCTTTATTAGTCCTATGTTGTGGGGGGTAGAAAGCCATGTTATCGAACGCTTTGAACAAGCAGGCGTTGCAAAAGAAAACATAACCTTCCTTAAAGACACGTTCCGGTTCAATGCTCCCTATTCCCCTTCCGAATTCGTCAACCGGTTTAAAAACTATTACGGTCCTACCATGAATGCGTTTGAAGCCGCTGAAAAGAATGGTAAGGCGGTGGAATTGCAGCACGAATTAGAGGTTTTGTTTAACAGCCAAAACCAAAGCTCCGACAAGAACAGCACGTCCATACCAGCCGCTTTCCTTCGCGTGACGGTTACCCGCTGAAATTACGTTATGAGCGTATTGGTTTTTTCAAGCAAAAAGACAGCCAATGGGTGAAATTAAGCCGAATTTCACCCATTGGCTGTCTTTTTAATTAAAGTGTTTCTTTAAGCAATGACTGCGAGACTGACCGCTATCGCGCAGTGATCGAGTCAAGTATTGCGCTCGACCTCGCCCCGGTCTCACCCGTACTGGGGCTTTTTCCTTCGCCCCGCAATTCGTTTACAATCTGCTCAATCAACGGTTGCTGCACGTGGGCAGGGAATGGAATTGTGTAGTCGTCGGAGCCGGTTTCTGTTTCAACGCGGATGATAAAATTTTCGAAGAAAGAGAACGTAATCTTTCCTTTGGAGCCAATTAACTGGGTATGTTCAATACGCTGCTCTTTGTTGGCCGTAAAGCACCAGGTTCCCACACCCAGCACCCCGGACTCGAATTCAAAATGGGCTACAACAATGTCGTCGGCAGGGTAGAGTGCCGCCTGATTGCGGGCCATGCCACGGGCCGATTTAATGGGACCCAGCATAAATTCCAGTAAATCGAACTGGTGTGCTGCGTAATCGTGGAAAAGTCCACCCCCTGAAATTTCCGGCGAAACCCGCCAGTTAGGATGTGCACCCACTTCGCGGTTATCGGGTTGCCAGTTCAACTCAACGCGAACGTAGCGAATGTCGCCAATAACCCGCTGGTCGATCAGCTCCTTTACTTTTAGAAAATAGGGAAGCGCCCGGCGGTAAAAGGCAACGAACAGCGGCACGCCCGTTTCCAGACTGACCTGATTCATGGATTCGCACTCAGCCGCATTCAGGGCCATTGGCTTTTCGACATACACGGGCTTACCCGCCCGCATGGCCCGTATGGCATAGTCGGCATGGCTGTCGGGTGGGGTCGCTACGTAGACTGCATTGACATTGGGATCATTGATTAAGGCATCGGCATCATCGTACCAGGTGGGTACACCGTGTCTTAGGGCGTAGTCAGCGGCCTTTTCGGCATCCCGGCGCATAACGGCCACGAGCGATGAATGGGGCACCTTGTTAAACGCCGGACCACTTTTCACTTCCGTTACGTCTCCGCAACCAATAATACCCCAGTTGATATGTTTCATCATGTACATTCCTGAATGTCTCTTCTCGCCCGGATGGGCGCAGATAGTAAAGCAGTCTACTGCCCATTACTATTCGTTTTTGCCCAGACTAAGGAGTAGTAATCTGTGTGATTCAGGTTGAACAGGGAATCAATTTTTATGGGGTTTACGGCCACATTCCGTTTCTGCGACTCGGTTGGTTGTTATTTTTAGCTAGACGCC
>JAQBNX010000594.1 GCA_028288385.1 Spirosoma sp. | reverse complement strand
AAGCAAAATTACATGTTTCACGTGGAACTGATTGTCAAACAGTTGCAAACGTATGTAACCAGTTAAACCCTGGTTACTTATGTGTTTTTGGGTGTTTCATGCCCCGAAAAGTGCAATTTTGGGGCATGAAAAAGCCCTCTAAATTTGAGGGCTTTTTCATGCAATTAGTTGAGTGAAAAAAGTGGTATTCGGGCGGCAACCATGTTGTGAAACATCAATTCAGTAATCATCGGAGTCATGTATTTGATGAGGGGAAACTCCGCTACAGACTCCATTACGTCTGTTTCTGATTCCGCTTTTACAATGCACCAAAGTTTCTGACGGTCTGCCGAAAGTGAGTATGAAAGTAAAAAACCTTTCTCCATTAGCTCTTCTACTTTGAGTCGCTGGGCAGGAATCCGGTTTATGAACCCCTCATCCATAACGGCCGGAAGGTCAAATTCAACCATGTACTGGCTCATAAGCGTGGGTATTAAGTGAGCGCCAGGCCGGTCAGGATAACCGTTCACCAGCTAATAGTAAATTAACGATGTTTAACTCGTCTTCGTTAATTGAATGCGGAAAATTTGGGTACAATTTAGCCGTAACATTAGCACCCATTCGTTTAAAAATTTGCTCTGACTCCAACACTCGTTCTTTAGGAATGTGCGAATCGACATCGCTGCATCCCAGGAAAATAGGTGTGTCATCAAATGTGCCAGTATAGTTTCGGTCCGTTTCAGGCGGGCCAATCAGACCACCGCTCAAGCCAAATACACCACCGTATTCCATCGCGTTACGAGCCACAAACTCAAGCAACAGGCAAGCACCCTGCGAGAATCCAAACCAGTAAATTTGAGAAGGCTTCACATTATAATCGGACTGTAGTCGGGCACGCGTACTTGCCAACACCTGCAGTGCCGAGGATAGGTAAGGCTCGTTTTCAGCTACAGGTCTCAAAAATGAATAAGGATACCAGGTTTGACCAGCGGCCTCGGGAGCAATATAGGCGAAGTCATCACTCTTTATATGCTGCGATAAAGACAGAATGTCGGCCGCCGAACCGCCCCGCCCATGGACCATGACCATCACTTTTGTAGCTTCATTGAGCGGTCGGCCAGCGGTGCGAACATTGTTTGGGTCATGTATCATGCAATCAAAATTTAATTACAGAGAAAGAAGACTTTTCTTTTTCAAATTTATTTAAAATGTTGTCTACGCTTTCTCTGTAAATTCATAGTTCAGTTGTTAGTTAACAAATTTATTTTACCACAATGCTGGGTAATTCTGCTTCAACTTTGGCCCGACGGGCTTCATATTGTAGAGGCAACTTTAGGGATTTACCCAATTCGGCAAGTGGTTCGTCTACAGTGAAGCCCGGTGGATTAGTCGCAACTTCAAATAGAATTCCGCCAGGCTCCCGAAAATAAATACTGTGGAAATATTGCCGGTCCAATACGTGTGTTGGGCTGAAACCTGCTTCGGTCAGTTGTGCCTGAATGGCTAACTGCGTTTCGTCTGAATTGGTTGAGAAAGCTACGTGGTGTACCGAACCAGCTCCCTGCAAAGCTCGCGCATCGTTTGAGGAATGTAGTACGTCCACATAGTTACCCGGACCACCTGTGCCCGCGCTAAACCGGAAGCGCCCCCCCTCCTCCCCTACCAGCTTATGCTGCATAATTTCGGTAAGCAGCTTAATGGTTCGGTCAGGATTCGATTCGTTCAACGTAACAGTATGAAAACCACGCACGGAAAACTCAATTGGAATTTGACCATTGTCCCAACCCGGCCGCTGGTCTTCATCGTTGAAAACAAGTTCAATGCCTGCTCCATCATAATCCTCGAAACGGATGTACGTTTCTGAGAAGCGTTTGTCAGGTCCGGTATAGGGAATAGCCTGCTCATACAACCGGTCCAGCCAAAAACTCAGCGAGGAAGTTGGCACCGAGAACGCTGTGTACGTCAACTGGCCAGCACCCTTACGTCCACGAGGTAAACTACCATAAGGGAAAAACGTCAGGATAGTGCCCGGTGATCCGGTCTCATTACCATAGTACAGATGGTATACATCAGGGGCATCGAAATTGACTGTCTTTTTAACGAGTCGAAGCCCCATTAGGCCTATGTAGTAATCAACATTCTGTTGTGTGTCACCTGCCAGTGTTGTTACGTGATGTAGCCCATTGATCAGTGTTTCCATAGCTTAGTTAAATAATAATTGGTTGCAAACGTTTGTTATCTGTAGTTGTATTAAATGTATATACATTTAATTTTTGGGAATTGTTCCAATAAGAAAGCCCGGTCAAGAGAGGCCGGGCTTTTATGATGTAGGGTCTACGATGAGTAATCAATTTATAATGTTATTCCATCAAAAATGGGTAATCTGCCTGCATGTACACATCCTTATAAGCTTCTTCAGCAGGTGGGTAGGGCGAGTCTTCGGCAAATTTTACGGATTCGTCTACGATACCTTTAATTTTTTGATCGATGGCCGTTAGCTCATCTTCACTAGCAACGCCCTGCTCCAGGATACGTGCTCGAATCATCTCAATAGGGTCGCGCTGTTTATACTGCTCCACTTCATCTTTGGAGCGATACTTCTGCGGATCTGACATGGAATGGCCCCGGTAACGATACGTGCGAAATTCCAGAAATGTAGGGCCATCACCAGCACGGGCTCGTTCAGCTGCCCGCCCAACAGCTTCATGAACTACTTCCACGTCCATGGCATCGACAGGTTCGGAGGGCATATCATACGACTCTCCAATGGTATACAGTTCCGTAACGTTGGAGCTGCGGGCTACCGATGTGCCCATGGCGTAGCCGTTGTTCTCGACCACAAAAATGACCGGCAATTTCCATAACATAGCCATGTTAAAGGCTTCGTGTAGTGCTCCTTGCCGAACGGCACCATCGCCCATGAAACAGATACAAAGGTTTCGAGTCTTATTGTATTTTTCGGCGAAGGCAATACCCGCACCGAGTGGTATCTGAGCACCCACAATGCCATGACCACCCACAAAATTAACCGATTTATCAAAGATGTGCATTGAGCCGCCCTTGCCTTTTGATGAGCCAGTTTGCTTGGCAAACAGTTCGGCCATAATAGCTTTCGGATCGGAGCCGAGGGCTAATGGAATGCCGTGGTCGCGGTAAGCAGTAATCCACTTATCATCTTTTGTAAGGGCCGAATAAGAACCCGATGAACCGGCTTCCTGCCCAATGTAGAGGTGACAGAAGCCCCGGATCTTTTGTTGACCGTAAAGTTGCCCAGCCTTTTCTTCAAATTTCCGCTGCAACTGCATCGACTCATACCAATACAGGTATCGCTCCTTTGGGTGTTTCGCTTTGGCAGCAACGGCCGACGTTGGC
Organism: Spirosoma sp.; assembly: GCA_028288385.1. GTDB lineage: Bacteria > Bacteroidota > Bacteroidia > Cytophagales > Spirosomataceae > Spirosoma. The sequence goes on along the minus strand of JAQBNX010000594.1, from coordinate 419 downwards.
GCGACACCGTTCTGTTTCGATTTCTCTTTAACGCTCGCCATATGGTATTTCTCAATAAGGTCAGTAGGATGGTTCTGCCGCAGAAATTGCCCAATGTCACACTGGCCGATGGGGCTGGTACAACACTGCCGTCAACCTAACAAACCGACAGTATCTTTGTTGCCAACTACGTCGGTCGACGGCATTTCAATTAGTTAAATAGCACGACTAGACTACCTGCCGCGAAATTACGCAATCTGACGATAAGCGCCATAGCTATGCACCTCGAAAAGCTGAGCCTGACTAATTTTAAGAATTATGAAGACAGCCGGTATGTCTTTGGTCGGCAGGTGAATGTGATCGTAGGGCCAAATGGTAGTGGTAAAACCAACCTGTTAGACGCAGTATATTTTCTGGCGTTAAGCAAAAGTGCCTTTCAG
>JAQBNX010000744.1 GCA_028288385.1 Spirosoma sp. | reverse complement strand
GTGCTTGAGGACATAGCCCGAAGCGCCCGCTTCGACAAAGGCGCGCACATGAGCGGCGTCGCCGTAGGCAGACAGTCCCAAGACTTTGACGTGTGGATAGGCCGTTCTGATGCGCGCCGCCACCTGTGCGCCATTAAGTTGGGGCAACGAGACATCAAGAACCGCAACATCGGGCGCGACTTCGCGCAAAACTCGCCATGCACTTTCGCCATCGCCCGCCGATCCCACTACCTCCATGTCGCTTTGCGTGTTGATAAGCAACACCAATCCTTCGCGCACCAAAGCGTGATCTTCTGCAACAAACACTCGCAACGGTCGTTCTAATTTCATAGTGACATGGTGATGGGAGTTAATCCTCTTTTTCAGTCTGACGATAAAACCTAACGCTTTTGTCAGGGCATTCCCTTTTAATTATCCTTGCTGGCAGTAGGTACTGCCCCACAACTGAATGCTCCCTCAGTTTAGAGGAACTCGCGCGAAAATGGTCGTTCCGCCTTTGGGTTCACTTTCAATTTGAAGAGTGCCGCCCACGGCGTCCAGTCGCTCGCGCATTCCCACCAATCCCAATCGGTTTGTTGGCACGCGTTTGGGGTCGAAACCGCGCCCGTCATCCTCGACTATTGCCATAATTTCGCTGTTAGGGCGCTGCAATAGCACGCTGACGGTTCTTGCCCCGGCATGGCGCACGACGTTGGTGAGGGCTTCTTGGACAACGCGATAGAGAGCGACTTCGATTTCGGGATCGAAGCGCGAACTTTTGCCCTCGAATCCTAACACATCGAACTGCGCGCTAATGCCAGTTGAGCGCTCCCATTCGCCCACGAACTGGCGAAGCGCGGCGGTCAAGCCCAGAGTGTCGAGAGAGGGCGGACGCAGTTCGCGGGCTAACCTGCCGACCTCCTCCCCCACGCTGCCGATGGCCACTTGCAACGCCTGAAAGCGCTGTGCGAGTTCGCGTTCGAGATTGACATCGGTACGGCGCAGTTCCTGGGTGGAGTCGTGGACAAACTCGGAGAGGGCGCGCAGGTTCATGGCCACGACGGTTAGGTTTTGTCCCATCTGGTCGTGCAGTTCGCGCGACAGGCGGCGGCGCTCCTCTTCCTGGGCACCCACCACGCGCGCCAGCAGACGGCGGCGCAGTTCGGCGGTTTCGGCGCGGGCGGTTTGCGCTTCGCTTTGCAGTTCGAGTTGGGAACGGCGTAGCACCTCCTCGGCTTCTTTTTGAGCGGTGATGTCGGAGATGACGCCCATCTTGCGGATGGCGGCCCCTCTCGCGTCACGCGCGAACACTCGTCCCATGACCCGGACCCACACCACGGCACCATCTTCATGCACGATGCGATATTCCATGTCGGTAATATCGTCGGCCTGGAGCGCAGCGTGAATTTTGGCGGTGATCCTTTCGGCGTCGTCTTCATGGATGTAGGCGACAAAATCGGCCATCACACGCGGTGTTTCGGCGTTACGGCCAAAGATGTGATGGTAACCGTCGTTCCATTCAAGTTGCCCGGTAGCGATGTTCCAATCCCACACTCCGGTTCCGCTTACGGCCAGGGCAAAGCGGAGTCGTTCCTCGCCTTCACGCAATCGTTCTTCGGCGCGACGCGCGTCCTCAACATCGGCGAGGGTGCCCGTCCACTCGATGAGTTGGCCATCATCACGAATGGGAACAGCCCGCACCAAAGCCCGCCGGTACTCGCCATCGAAGCGCCGCACGCGATATTCGAGTTCAAAAGCCTGGAGGGTTTGTGACGCGTGTATCCAGATGGCATAGAGCGACTTTAAATCGTCGGGGTGAACGCAGTCCAGCCAACCGAAATCGCGCGCCTCTGCGGGCGATTGGCCAGTGAACTCCTGCCAGCCCGTCTCGCGCTCGAAGAAACGACCATCGGGCGTGGTACTCCAAATGACCAGCATCGAAGCTAACGCGCGCTGGCGCTCATCCGCGCTCTGAGCGCCACTCGCCTCATTATGGGGCGCAAGTTCGTCGGTTTGCGCGCCTATTTGCACGTCTTGTTTGTCTGAATTGTCCATGCCCGTCCCCATCCCTAAAATACGAAAACGAGGGCAACGTGCCCTCGTTTCATTGTTTGCAAGCGGCTCGCCGTTTTAGCGGCGCGCTTCACCCAGCTTGATTTTCGCCAGTCCTGCCGAAATGACCACGGCAGCCCCGGTGAAAAACCACAGCCAGTTTTGAAGGTCCTTATCGAGTTTTTCCATGTTATTACCTGAGTTAGAACACTTTGGATGTTACTACACCCGTTGAAGTTCAACGTTTTTTCGCGGTTCTTCTATTCACATCTGCTCCAGAGTCTGAATTCCCAGGAGTTGTAAGCCCTGTTGCAACGTTCGGGCCGTCAGGTCGCACAGCGCCAAACGCGAAGCACGAACTTCATCGGAAGCAGGTAACACCGGGCAATCGCGGAAAAACGCCGCGAATGCGCCCGCCAGTTCATAGACGTAGTCGGTCATGGTATTCAACCGGTAATCGCGTAAGCTAGCCGCATGCGCTTCATCGAAGCGTAACAAACATTTGCCCAGCTCAACTTCGGCAGGCTC
>JAQBNX010000292.1 GCA_028288385.1 Spirosoma sp. | reverse complement strand
TACAAGTCCTTTTGGCCCTTTGTCTTTTAGTATTTCCTACGAAATCGTTTTCAGGCCCTCAGCAAATGCCTGCATCTGGGGCATTGTACCCAGGCTTACGCGGCACCAGTATTGCCCGTCAAATTTCCACTGGCGGATGCTCACCCCCTGCTCCATCATGCGGCCAACAAAATCTTCGCCTTTCATCCGAATTGGGAACATCACAAAATTAGCGCCCGATGGCAGTGGCTCGTAGCTATGCTGTTTCAGCACACCGGCCAGGTACTCTTTCGATTCTTTGGTTTTACCCAGCGAGTATTTAATAAAATCTTTATCCTGCAAACTAACAATGGCGGCCCGGAGCGTAGTCATGCTCATGCTACTGCCACCCGTAGCGAATTTACTGATCTGCTCCAGCAGTTCGGGTTTGGCAATCATGTAGCCCGCCCGCAGGCCGGCAAAGCCGTGTACTTTCGAGAATGTCTTGGTAATAATTACGTTGGCCCCCTTTTTAACCAGATCGACCATTGAGTAACCCTTTGGATCGGGCGTATAGTCAATGTACGCTTCGTCGACCAGAATCGGCGTTTTCGCGCCCACAGCCGTGCAGAACGCCCGCAACTTGGCGGGGTCAACCGTGATAGCCGTTGGGTTGTTGGGATTACAGAGGTAAACCATTCCCGTTTGACTACCAACGCGCTCGGCCAGTTTGTTCAGGTTGATATCATACCCATCTGCCGCCACCAGCGGTACTCGGTCCATCGTAATACCGTGTCGGACAGCCGTGCGGGGCAGTGAGTCGAACGTTGGGTCGGGCGCTACGATGGTACGGCCTGCACCGGGGCGATACGCAGCCCAGAGTGAAGCAGCCGTCAGCAACTCACCCGAACCAGCGCCGAGCAGGACGTGATCTTCAGAAACACCTTCGGTTTCGGCTACCAGCTTCCGGAACTGCTTAGCATATTCCATCGCATACAGAAAGCCGTCGGGTGCAGCCTCCGTAATCGTTTTGATTGCCTTTGGCGATGGTCCGTACGGATTCTCGTTCGCCGACAACCGGGCTTTCAACGCACCAACGGGCGGATTATACCCCATTGGTACCTCCTGTTCTGGCTCACAATAGGAGAATGGCGATGCAACGCCTGGAAGGGCAGCCAGACCCAGGCCAGATAGCATACTGGCACGCAGCCAGTCACGACGATTGATAGACATCTTATTGATTGTTATTAAAGGTTATAATTAGTCATTGAGTAAATACCGGTGATTATTGAAGTTGAGTGGCTACCAGAAATCAGTTGATGGCCTGTACACGCGACAGCCGTGAGAATGCCTGCCCTTTGTACTCACCTGTCCAAGTCAGCGAAACGCTGCTGCCCGCTGCGGGAGCCGGGATGCCCAGTTCGGCCCAGGTTTTTGAAATAGTTGCCTGACCGGCTGCGTCGGTTTTCAGATCGCCAATGGCCATGCCCGCCCGGGTGGTCAGTTTAATAGCCAGCGAAGTCACGGGGATCGAGTCAATGCCGACTTTATTATTCAGGATACCGCTTTTATCTAGTTCATAAATTTTTACACCTAACATAACCGGCCCTGCCACTTTCTGCGACACGACGGGTTCACCCGTTTGTCCGCCACCGTCGCCCGTTGCGTTGTCGATCACGACCAGCACCGGTGCTATAACCCGATCCACAAACGGGTCAGCTACTTTCATACAACCTGCCAGCCCTGCCAGCATGACACCACTCATGATCACTAGTCTATATTGCTTCATTGTTCAAGAGTCATTTTACAGTATGCATTCTTTCTGATTACTTCTCCAACCACCACAATTTGGTTTTCATGGTGTCGTCGCCCCCGTTGATGCTAACCCCTTTGCGCACGTTGGCCTCGTTGAGCGAATACTCCGACGTAGGGTATTTAATGCGAGTGGGCAATACGCCATCATTCTCAAAAATAGCACGGGGGTCCTTGGCAGGCAGCACAGGCAGACCGGTCCGGCGGTATTCCGTCCAGGCTTCTATTCCCTGCCCGAACAGCGCAATCCATTTCTGCTCCATAATTTTCTCTTTGGTAGCTTTGCCAATCGTTTTCAGGTACGTATCGCCTATTTTCAGTCCGTACTGATCGAAAGAAGCCGTCATGCCTTTTTCAAAATACCCCTGTGCATCGGCAGTGATGTCGCCGTCAACAGCCGCTTCGGCCAGGGTCAGGTTCAGTTCCGCGAAGGTCATCAGCACGCTGGGCGTAGTGGGCTGGGTGAAGTACGTACCCAGCATGGAGCTTGTAGCCAGGTAGGTGGTAGCAATAGCGTCGGGCAGGCCATTGGCGTGACCTACGTACTTGCCTTCCTTGTTGGGTTGAGCATACACGGTAATTCGGTCGTCGCCCAGCTCGTTGAGTTTATCAGCTAGTGTCTTGCTGATGTTCCAGTCGGTGCGGCTACCAAACACCATCACCTCATTCCATTCGTTGTTGCTGGGCCGCGTCGCCGTGTGCTTCAGCGTAGCGTTATCGGCATTACTAGTAAAAATGGGATACTTGGTGGCATCGCCCAGAATCTCAGCCATAATCGCTTTCGACTCGGCCGGCTTCTTAACGGCCTGGCGGTTAGCCAGACGCAGCCGGAGCGAGTTGGCAAACTTTTTCCACTTCAGAATATCGCCCCCGTAGAGAATATCACCCGCAACAGCCGGGCCGGTAGTACTTAGCTTTTCGTTAGCTAGCTTCAGGTCAGTCAGCATGCCCGCATATACCTTATCCATGGCGTCATAGGCCGGTGTATAAACGGGCGCTTCGGCGGTTCCTTTGATGGCTTCACCGTATGGAACAGCGCCATAAACATCGGTCAGGATAGAATACACCCACGTCCGCATGACCAGGCCAATACCCTCATAGTTGGTGTTAGCGTATTTGCCGCCGGGTTGCGACAGCGTGATGATACGCTGAAAATTGACCAACCCGTCATTATAAAACCCTTTCCAGTTGTTGTTGTACAGGGCTACCGATATACCGTAATTATCGCCTTCGTTGGAGTAAATGTTTCGGGTCAGATACTGCATCCAAAGCATGGCCCCATCGAGGTTGAGCCGCTCGAAGCGAATATTGCTGCCCCAGTACCGGTCCACACTGGCTTCCGTTGCGAAGGGGAGCAGATACTGCGGCCCCACCGCCGTGGGGTTGTTGGGGTCCACGTTCATGGTGTCGAAGTCCTTTGTGCAGGACCCGACCGTCAGCAACGTAGGTATGAGAATAAGAAGGATACGTTTCATACGATGGACTAATTAAGTTTTTGATGTGTAGGTGGGTAAGTACCGCTGATTTGAATCAGGAGCTCTTACCTACCTACACATAGCTAAAAGGCCAGATTTAAGTTAACACCCATGCTCCTTGAGGAAGGCAACTCGCCATAGGCAAAGCCCTGCGAATTGGAACCGAACCGATCCGCTTCGGGGTCGATATGCGGGGTGTTTTTGAACAGCATCAAGACATTACGTCCTACAACCGAGATTTTAGCTGACCGGATTTTTACCCGGCTTAACAGCGCGGCCGGAATCTGATAGCCCAGCGTCAGCTCGCGCAGTTTCACGTAGCTCGCATCAAAAATGGCCGCTTCATGATACCGGCGTGGGTTGTTGTAGCCGTAGAGCGCATTGGCCGGCACAATAGTCGTGTTAGGGACGTAGTTAGGGCTTTCGGCGGTTCCCATGTTTACGACACCTTTACCAATGATGCCTTCCTCACGACCGATTGCCGTTTCGGCATACTGACCCGTCCATCGAGCCGTGCCGGTGCCTTCGTCGAACAAACTACCACCCGATCTGACATCCACCAACGCCGTCAGGACAATACCTTTGAAGCTGAACGAATTCTGCCAGCCGCCCGTCCAGTTGGGCTGAATGTTACCCAGCGCCCGGGGAGTAGATGACACCACCTGATAGCCATTGGCTCCGTAAATCCGCTGCCCGTCGGGTGCGTGCTCAAAACCAATGCCGAACAGCGTACCGTAAGGCTGACCTATGCGCGCTTCGGAGTTAAGCCCTTGGCGGCTATAGAGTACATAAGTCGTCAGACCTTCAGCCAGTTCGAGTACTTTGTTGTGGTTGCGCGAGAAGTTGAACGTTGTTTCCCAGGTGAAGCTGTTGGG
>JAQBNX010000560.1 GCA_028288385.1 Spirosoma sp. | reverse complement strand
GATGCTGTTGACCTTGAACGCCTGAATCATGTACTCGTCGTAGGCCGTCGTGAAAATAACGGGTGTCGTCAGGTGGGCCTGCTCGAAAATCCGAAAACCTAAATCGTCTTCGAGGTGGATGTCCATAAAAACTAAATCGACGGGCTGGACAGGCTGCCTAAACCACGCTACGGCCTCGGCTACTGACGGAATCCGGGCCAGCACCGTTAGGGTTGGGTCATATTTGTGGAGCATGCCTTCGAGCCGTTTGGCTGTCAGGTTCTCGTCTTCAATGATGACAACATTCATGTTATGAAAGGGTGAAAAAGCGAAGCAGCAGTAGAAAACAAGTGCTTGCTACAACCTATACCTCTTTAATTCTATCGCTTAGAAGCGGAATTTTAACGACAAAACTTCCTTCATTTTCGCCGATCCAAACGGGCCGTTCGGTGAGCAGGGCGTAGCGATTAATAATATTTTGCAGCCCGACGCCCGTAGATGCTTCCGACTGCGGACGCAGTTGCCGGTTGTTGCTTACCTGCAGGCAGTTGTTATCAATGCTGATAGAGACACGTAATGGCTCTTTGGCCGACATCCGGTTGTGTTTCACCGCGTTTTCAACCAGTAGCTGGAGGGTTAGCGGGGCAATGCTATAGCGGTTCTGGTCGGCTTCGGGTACGTTTACCACTACGTCAAATTTATTCTCAAATCGGATGTTCAGCAAAAAGCGGTAGGCCTGAATAAACTCCAGCTCGGTTCTGAGCAGTACGCGCTCGTTGTCTTTCTGTTCCAGAATATAGCGATAGGCCCGTGACAGCTGGTCGATAAATTTCTCCGACAATTCGGCATCGGCATGAACCAGCGATGACAGAATGCTCAGACTATTAAACAGAAAATGGGGATTTACCTGGCTTTTTAGGGCTGCGAACTGCGCCTGTACGTTCTCTTTTTCGAGCCGCTCGGCCCGCAACTGTACGTCTTCGAGTCGTCGGTATGCCCGGCGGTTTGCCGCTAAGTAAAACGCCGAGAGCATAGCCATAACGGTCAGGCCGTTGTTAACCCGTCGGCGCTGATCACCCCGCTTACGACGCTCCTCCAAAACAGGTGGTGACAATGCGGGGCGTGATAGACGGGCGGCTTCCTGTTCGCGATAAACGCCAAACCGTTTTTCGAGCGTATCATCCAAGCCACGCCAGATCATAAAGAATCCAATGTTGAACACAACGGCTAAAGCACTGGCAATGACTAATGTGGCTAACTGGGCCGGTATTTTAAACTCAATCAGGAAACCTTCCCCAAATCGTTTAAAGAAAAACTTTTGCAGCCATTCGGCAACGGTAATCCAGGCGTAGAAGAACAGCACGCTCAGGATGATTTCTATCAACCAGAACGGAATATTATGAACGATAAAAGCCCAGGTAAACGTCGCTATATTGACATAGAGCCGAATGGGCCAATACACCACATATACACTCAACGCAAGCTGCCATTTTTGCCAGCTGGTCAGGCGATAGGATAGGGTAGATGTAGTGCTGGTCATTGCACAAAACTACGTTTAGCGGTTAACCAGCAAAAAAGAAACCGGTGGAATGCCGGTTTCTCTGAGCGGAATGACGCTATTGTACTTATGAACGAATGGCAACCAATCTCTGGACGGGCTGTTCGCCGACCACGAATGTTTTTACCACTGAATCCTTACCGACAGCAACGACTAACTGATACACGCCATTGTCAAGTCCGGCGATGTTGAAATACTTCCGTAACCCGTTGTGCAGGTCAACGTTTTCCGTGTAGAGCAGGTGACCCTCGGCGTCACGTAAGGTTACGGCGGCTGTGACTTCCTCGCGAGCTACCACCAATTTTACTTTCTGGTCGGTGGTAACCGAAACACTCGTTTCGGGTGTTTTTGTGTTGTTCGTTTGAGCGAACGATGCGGTTCCGGCTACCAGACCCAGCATTAAAAGCAGTGCATTTTTCATGGCAATTTTGTTTTTGTTTCGTTTGACTGTGACAAAGGTGCTGGCTAGCCTCTGCCTCTAAAACTAAAACTTGCCGAATGCCACTTTTTAGAGTATGGGTCTGGCTTTTAGGGAGATAGCTAAAGTTTTAACGAAACTGGGCCCGCGACGTAGATGGAGCGCAGGCAACGAGGGCCTTCACTAACGGCACCAGCTTTGCGGGCGGATTTGGATGGTCATAGGTTACCGACTCGTAAGTTTGAGTAGCCGTTTTAATATGTACACGAGCGCTGAGGGCTGCGTCGACAGACGAACGCGATACGTCTGTAGGCAACGAAGAAAGCTCCTCAAGATTGACACCCTGCAACGATTTTATGATAGTCTGCCATTGACCGGGTGGAGTGGGCTGTTGCCGATGCTGCCCGTTAATGTCTACCTCCGTTTGTTTAGCCGTTACGAGAATTGACTTATAAACACCCCGCGTTTGCAGCGTCAACTCGACCGACACTACCCGTTGGGGAGCATAGGTTAGGGCCATCAACGCATTCATCAAAATGAAAAATAGTGTCATCGTATAAAACCCAATCGGGGAGGGCGTTACGTTCTGATAACGTAATATTGCAATTTTTGCATGCACCACCAGCGATAAATAAAGCCTGAAAACGAGTGTACATACACATACAGGCATCGTCCGTATAATTAGTACCGTTGCCGCACATTACGTTAGCTATGTAGCCATATTAAACTTTTTCAGTGCTGATTGAGTCTGAAATTATTGATGTGATACTCCCGAACCTAAACGAACTATATAATTTGCCTCTGTTTGTGCTCATGATATGACATTTAATTATTTATGAACTAGTGCAATACCATGTAAAGCTGAATTTTTATGATGAAGTATGTTCTATTTGGTTTATCGCTGATGATGTTTGGCTGCGGTACCTCGTCAAAAAAGAACGACAAACCCGAAGCGGCCACCATGGAAGAGGCTTTTAAACTGCCTTACCAGCTTAATGCCCCCGACGAGACGGTAACCCTGCCCAAAGAGTTAAAAGAGATTTCGGGTCTTACCTATTATAAAGACGATAAATTGTTATGTGTGCAAGACGAAGAAGCCGTTGTGTATGTCTATGATATAAAGAAGAAGAAGGTTGTGAAAGACTTTGGCTTCGGTGGTTACGGCGACTTCGAAGGAATTGAATACGTCAACGGCCAGGTTTATGTGCTCGAAAGCAACGGTAACCTGTTCCGGTTTGAGCCGGAGTCAACACAAATTGGCCGTACGAAAACAGACCTGCCCACCAAAACAGAGGTAGAAGGGCTGGCTTATGATCCAAAAACAAAACGGCTATTGATTGCCGTTAAGAGTGGCGGGGGCGCGTCGAGCGACAAAGCCATCTATTCGTATGATCTGCTGAATAAAGCCGTCTTTAAAGACATGCAGCTCAACGATACCCAACTTGAAGGCGCCCATATTGACCCTAAAACATATAAGCCGTCGGGTATTGCGGTGCATCCCATTACGGGGGAGTGGTATATCTTAACCTCCGCCGGAAAGCGCCTGCTCATTACAAACCGCCAGGCCCGGATCCGCTATTCAGAACCTCTCAATCCAACGCAGTTTCGTCAGCCAGAGGGCATTTGCTTTGCGCCCAACGGCGACCTGTTCATTGCCAGCGAAGGCGATGGTAAAAAAGGATACGTAATGCGGTTTGGCTATAAAAAGTAATGGGACCACTCAGGTGGTCCCATTACTTTTTAACTGACCAGGAAATTCATGGCCTGCTTCAGCGTCCGTTCGTTTCCGGTTTCAGGGTCATTGTAAGACCGTTCGCCTACTTCAATGTCAACCTGCTTACCAATAAGCTGTTTTGTATCCAGTTCAGCGCCTTCCTTCACCTCAATTCCTGCCTGCTCGAATAAGCTGACAATGCTGGACATACCTGCCTGCGACTGGTAGAAGCGGTGCGATATATACCCGTCTTCATTCTCGAAGCGGGCCGCAAAAAAGGGTATGCCTTTGTTTTCACTTTTGCCTTCCTGAATATCGGAAATGGTAACGGTTTGGCGGCCATCGGCCAGTAGTGGCTTCTCCTGCCCCTTTTCTACGGCAATTTTCATGACGTTGACTATGTTTTGTTTGTATTATAAACCGGTTGTTTGTGCTATTGTTTTATAGTAATGATGAATAATCCTTTTTCTGGGCCGCCCGTGCTTCTGGCTGGTGAATTTGGCTTTATTTTATGACTTCTCCGTTTTTTGCGTATTTCAC
>JAQBNX010000288.1 GCA_028288385.1 Spirosoma sp. | reverse complement strand
GGCGCGAAAATCCTCACCCGGCTGAATGGCGCGGGTACAGGGTTGGCAGCCAATGCTGACAAACCCCCGATCGTGGAGCGGATTATAGGGCACGTTGTTTTCCCGAACATACTGCTTCACCTCGTCGAACGTCCAGTCCATCAGTGGGTGAAATTTGAACAAACGGTGAGCTTCGTCCCACTCAAGCTGCGTCATGGTCTGGCGGTTGGGCGACTGCTCGGCGCGGATACCCGTGACCCAGACCTTACGGCCCGCCAGGGCCCGGTTTAACGGCTCCATCTTGCGAATAAAACAGCACTCCTTGCGGTTTTCAACCGAGTCGTACATGCTGTATGGACCCTTTCCAGTCATCAGGCTCTCTTCAGCCTTTCTATCCGGAAAAAATGCTTCAATCTTAGTGTCGTAGCGGTCGTTGGTCTTTTTCCAGACCGAATACGTCTCCGCAAACATCCGCCCAGTGTCGAGCGTAAAAAATGAAATTGGAATGTCGTTGGCCAGGATTAGATCGGTAATAACCTGATCTTCATAGCCTAAACTGGTCGAGAAAATAACCTCACCGGGGAATAGGTTTGCCAGCGTTCGCAGCGCTTCAACGTTGCTCAGTCCACGCAACTGGTCGGCTAAGTCGTCGAGGGTATATGTGGTAGGTTGCGTAATCATAACTCGTGTAAGTGTTTCATGGGTACGTGCGTATGCACTTACCCGATACTATCTACCGGATGTGGATTATTGCGGCTCAGAGTCAATAGAACCTGAGTGAACAGATCTATATAGAGAAGAGTGGGCACAATACACATCATTAAACCTGTTCGTTTAACACGTCGGCACTAACCGATATGGCCTGCTCAAAATCCGAGATGAGATCCTCGATAGCTTCCAGACCCACCGATATTCGGACTAAGCCGGGCGTAATGCCGAGCGCTGCTTTCTCATGGGGTTTTAGTTTGGCATGAGTCGTCGTGTTGGGGTTCGTAACAATCGTGCGGGAGTCGCCTAGATTAGAGGACAGCGAAGCAATTTGCAGGGCATCGAAAAAGGCTTTGATCCGCTCGAAACCGCCGTCCAACTCAATAGTAACGATAGCACCACCCGCCGACATTTGTGTCCTGGCAAGTTCGTATTGCGGGTGGGAGGGAAGGAACGGATACAACACCCGCGCTACGTCTTCGTGCCGTTCCAGCGCTTCGGCCAGTTGGAGGGCGTTGCGGCAATGGCGTTCCATGCGCAGGTCAAGCGTTTCGAGACTCTTGGACAACACCCACGCATTGAAGGGTGACAGGGACGGCCCCGTATGCCGGGCAAAAAACCGGATGGGCTGAATCAGGTCGGCCCGTCCCACGACAACGCCCCCTAACACGCGACCCTGACCATCCATGTATTTGGTCGCCGAATGAACCGATAAATCGGCCCCGAAGTCGATGGGCGTTTGCAGTATGGGCGTTGCGAAACAGTTATCTACATTCAGAATGAAACCGTATTTAGCCTTCAGTCGTCCCAGCATGGCCAGGTCTACCAGTTCCAGACCGGGGTTGGAAGGCGTTTCCAGATACACCATGCGTGCGGCCGGCCGGCCCGCCGGTGCGGTTCCGGAGTTGGGCTGAATAGCCGCTTCCCACTCCGCTTCGGTAGCGGTTGCATCGACGTAAGCATGAGTAATGCCCCACTTGCTTAAAATCTGCGAAATAACCTGGTGGGCCGACCCAAAGAGCGCCCGGCAGGCAACGAGGTGGTCACCCGATTTGAGCAGACCGGCCATACTGGCAAATACGGCTGCCATCCCAGTGCCCGTTGCAATGCCGTCTTCGGCATTTTCCAGCATACACACTTTTTCGACGAACTCCGCTACGTTGGGGTTTGAGAAACGCGAATAAATGTTGCCTTCTTCGGTTTCTTCAAATAATGCTTTGCCTTGCTCAGCGCTCTCGAAGGAAAAACTCGACGTCAGATACAAGGGCACAGAGTGTTCCCGGTTCTGCGATCGCTTCGCCTGGGTGCGAATGGCTTTGGTTTGCTTTTTCATACTATAGAACTGAACAGGCTGGTTCACATGAGCCGTCAGGCTGCACAAAATGAATATAATATACCGAACCCAGAGGTTCGGCTTTATAAAAATAGAATTATCTTCCGTACGCTAACCAGGATCACCACCAGTCCAACCAGCACCATCATCGTCTTGACCGGCAGTCGTTGAGCCAGGTGGGCTGCAATAGGGGCCGCTATCATACCACCCAGAATCAGGCCCAGAATGACTATGCCATAATTGCCCAAACCCGCAAACATAGCAAACACCACCGACGAGGCAAATGAGACAAAAAACTCGGCTAAGTTGACAGAACCAATCGTGTAACGCGGATGCCGGCCAGCCGCAATCAGCGTAGAGTTTACAATGGGTCCCCAACCGCCCCCACCAATGGCATCGACAAAACCACCGAACCACGCCAATAAGCCAATCTGGCGAACGGGACGTTTCTTTGTTCGTTTAGTTAAGGCTTTTTTTAAGATCAAAATTCCCAGAATAGCCGTATAAACTGAAATTGCCGGAGATAAATACTTCGCTACTATCTCAAGATCAGATAATTCAGTGATCAGAAATGCCCCCAGAGCAGCCCCAATGACACCGGGAATCAGGACCGCTTTAAAGAGTTTACTGTTGATGTTGCCAAACTTGAGGTGCATGTAGCCAGATACGCCCGACGTAAAAATCTCGGAACTGTGAACGCTGGCTGTGGCAAACAGCGGGCTTATGCCCACACTCGTCAGGAACGTAGTGGCCGTTACTCCATAGGCCATGCCCAGGGCACCGTCAATCATTTGCGCCACAAACCCGGCTAAGATAAAATAGAATATATCGGGTGTAAGGTCTATTCGACCAGCCAGCAGGGTTAGCCGCTCCAGCGTAACGTAGCTAAACAGTAAGTGGCCCACCACCATTAGGGCCAGTGCTGCAAAACCGTAGATGGCTATTTCGGTGCGCGTACGACGTCGGAGTAACGGATTGCCAGCTACATCGGGTGCAATGATTTGGACATTAGGGAAAGCCGCCCGAAGGGCCGCAGCCTGTTCGGCGGAACGGTCTTCATTACCGTGCAGACTGATTGTCAGTCCATTCAGGTCGAGCGGTAGGGCGGTTTCTGATGAGGCTTTTGCCACGGAACCGACTGAAATTGCCTCGTCAGATTGCATAATGTTTATATTCTATCGACTTAATAGATTACTATACCTATGAAAAGCGGCACAATGAAGTGCCGCTTTTTTGCCGGGTGACCGGCTCTTATTTTGAACAAAGGTACGGAAACGAGCCGGAATGTTGCAAAGTAAGTTTACGGGTACCCGTAGGGAGCATAATTTTACTTTAAACGTATCAACTCTGTTCACCGTCGCCTTATCTGCCCTTAAAAACGGTGACGTCGTCGGCACAGCGGCTGGTCTGCCGACACTACATCAAAGGATGCACCGAACAATGCAATTCTACTGGCTGTCAGAACTATGTATACCAGCTATATGGGGCCTGCAAGACAGTTATACCATTAAGCTTACTCACCAGCTATCGGATCTACAATGGCCTGCCCATTATTAGATGAGGATTTAACCAGGCAGTCAGCCGAAAAAGTAGGTTCAATGTTGCGGTCGCCACGTCAACGGACTAGACTAAACCCAGCCAGTGCGGCATACGAAAGCGTTGCATAAATTAAAACGATATAAAAAGGAAAGTAGCGTAATTACGGTATAGTGTCAGGCCAGCAAACAAGCCGT
>JAQBNX010000479.1 GCA_028288385.1 Spirosoma sp. | reverse complement strand
GGTGTAGCGTGCGTCGACAAGAAAGTGCCGCCGGTTGCCAACGCCCCAGTTAAGCTGAAAGCCACCCGTTGCGCCAAGGTCCACATTATTAAAGTCGTTGCTATTGTAACCATTGATTGGAGGACCGGTAACACGACCAACATAATCACCATTGACACGCCTGGCGTTGAGCTTAATGGCAACCGATGGACCTATAAATACATTGGGCCGGAAATTACCAGCTAATGTGAGAAAGTACCGCGCCACAACCGGAATTTCGAGGTAGTTGACCCGCTGGGTAAATTTTGTTGTTGCCGGATTGCCGAATGGGGAAAAATCAACCCCCGCATACTTAGTGCCACGTTGCGAATACAGGACGTCGGCCGAAATACCAAAGTGATTCAGTGAACTATACATCACAAACGCACCGGCTGCGAGTCCTGGTTTAAACTGCATACCGTCGGCATGGCCCCAATAATTAGATAAATTCAAGCCAATGCGTGGTCCGATGGTCAATCGCTGCTGACCGTAAACACTTGACAGACAGAGAAAAAAGAGAAAAAATGGCGTTACGCGTACTGATCTGGAAATTGAGTTAAACATAGAGATTGTAAATGGTAGTACGCCGGGTTAACGACAGCCCTTTCAGAAATGTTTTACACAAGTTCCTTACATTTTATGTTTTGGTCTGATTGCTTACCTTTGGTATAGCCAGCTTTGGTGTAAAAAATGCACCACGCTGGCAACCACTCTTCATGAAACGACCTTCGCTGTATTTCTCGGATGAACACCACCTGTTCCGGCAAACCGTTCGGCAGTTTATCGAGACAGAAGTCGTTCCACATACCGGGGAGTGGGAAACAAACCGGCGTATTCCAGTCGCTATTTTCCGGCGGATGGGCGAATTGGGCTACCTGGGGCTTCCCTTCTCCGAGGAGTTTGGGGGTGTCAATGCCGATTTCTGGTATTCGGTCGTCTTTCTGGAAGAACTGGCTCGCTGTGGCATGGGCGGTTTCACCACGGCCGTGAGCGTTCACCAGTATATGGCCATCAACCACATTGCCAAAGCAGGAAGCGCTGTTCTCAAACAACGCTTCCTTGTCCCGGCCATTGCCGGCGAAAAAGTGGCCGCCCTCGCCATTACCGAACCCGACACCGGCTCCGACGTATCGGCCATCCGCACAACAGCCCTGCGCTCCCTGGCTGGCGACGAATTCATAATCAATGGGACCAAAACGTTTATCAGCAACGGCACCTACGGCGACTTTGCAACGCTGGTGGTAAAGACACGACCGGATGCTGGCACCGGCGGCATTAGCCTGCTCGTTGTGGACCTGGATAGCCCCGGCATCACCCGCACTAAACTAAACAAAATGGGCTGGCATAGTTCCGACACGGCCGAAATTCGCTTCGACGACGTGCGTGTGCCGGTCAACAACCTGATCGGCCAGGAAAACAAAGGCTTCTATTACCTGATGGAGAGCCTGCAACTTGAACGGCTGGTTGCGGCTGTCATGGCCGTATCGGGTGCCCAACTGGCCCTCGACTGGACGCTGACGTATCTGAACGAGCGGGAAGCCTTTGGAAAAAAGATCGGGACGTTTCAGGCCATCCGTCACAAAATTGCTGATGTAGCCACCGAGATCGAAATGGCCCGGCAGTTTGTATACCACACCTGCTGGCTGTTTATGCAGGGCGAGGTGGTGGTGAAAGAGTGTTCCATGGCTAAACTGGCAGCGTCGGAGATGCAGAAGCGCGTAGTGGATACATGCCTGCAATTTTTTGGAGGTTATGGCTACATGGAGGATTACCCCATTGCCCGCGCCTACCGCGACGTCCGGGTAGGCACCATTGCGGGCGGTACCTCCGAAATCATGCGCGAAATCATCGCCAAAATTATAATCGACGCAGTCGCCTATAAACCCGTGTACGATGGCGTAGATGCGAGGCTATAATCTGATTTCGAACAGGAAACATACGCTTGACTTACTAAGCAATAACCTCCGCATCGTTCTCTCTATTGCAGGTTGTCTCTCCCAGCAAGCGGGGAAATACTAAAACTCACTTTAAATACGGCTGCAATACCGGCGCCCACCGCTGGTATCCTTTTTCGGTCATGTGCAGGCTGTCGGGTCGAAACAGTTCACTGATGGGTTGCCCGTTAGGACCAGCCATACTCGGCCGAATATCGACGAATTGGGTGTTTGGTTTCCTGGCAAGGAATCGACTGATTCGCCGGTTGGCATCATCCATGACGGGCCAGAATTGCCGGCGCGATGGGCTGAGTTTGATGGCGATAAAGGTGAACGTAGCGTCAGGCAGCTTTTTACGTACGTAATGGAACAGGTCTACCAGGCGGGCGTATGTTTGTCGGGCAGTTTGTTTGCCGGTGGCGATGTCGTTTTCTCCGGCATACAAGACAACCTGCTTTGGTCGATAGCGAACAATAACTCGGTCGGCAAAGTAGCGTACGTCGCTTAGTTCAGAGCCACCAAAGCCGCGTTTCAAAAGGACTTTATCTGGATAATATTGCGACAGGTTGTTCCAGTACACAATGGACGAACTGCCCGTAAACAGGATGGCATTGGCTGGGGGTGGGGTTTGTTGGTCTTGGGCTTCAAAGGCCTGAATGTCTTTCTCGAACCGGTGCGGCTGCCCAAATGACTTGACACTACGGATAAGCAGAATAAGGTAAATGACGTTTTTCATAGCAACTTTTGCAACGTAAGGGATAACAGCCGGCATCACAGGGTTTAAATTAGAGGTCGCCTGCGATGATTCGGCTGGATTTAATATTTATAAAAAGGGAAGAACACTTTCCAGACCCATCCCCCGCGATCCTTTCTCCAGGAAGTAGGTATCCGTCATGGGGTGGTCCATAAGCCAGTTGTGCAGCGAAAACTTGTCGGGAATATAGTAGGCGGTGGGCAGCGCAGGAAGGGCAAATTTCATATCCTGTCCGGCCAGAATCACGACATCGAAGTTAAAACTGGCTATCAGTTGCCCCAAGGCTGCGTGTTCAGTTTCACTTTCATTGCCGAGTTCGTACATATCGCCCAGAATCACCACTTTTCGGCGGGCAGGTAGGAGGGCAAACTGCCGGATAGCAGCCGCCATCGAACTCGGGTTGGCATTATAGGCATCCAGCAGGATGCTGTTAGAGCCTTTAACCAGTACCTGCGACCGGTTGTTTGTTGGGTTGTAGTCGGCAATGGCGCGGTTGGCGTCGGCTGGCGATACACCAAAATAATCGCCAATGGTCAGGGCAGCCAGTATATTCTCAAAGTTATAGCGACCCGGTAGGTGCGTCGTTACGTCCTCACCGGTCACATGGCGGTAAATAACCACCGGCGACTCCTGTATCAGTTCAATGGGTTCGCCCGGATAAAAGACAGCTTCGGCAAAGCCGCTCCCGGCCGGGGAGGTTTCAGCATGGAGGGATTTGAGCCGTTCGCGGTACATAGCCGTCAGCACCGTATCTCGAGAATTAATGAACACCGTTTTTTCATTCCTGGCCAAGTAGTCATACAGTTCACCTTTGCCCTTCCTGACGCCTTCAATACCGCCAAAACCTTCGAGGTGTGCCTTGCCAATGTTCGTAATCAGGCCGTGGGTGGGCTGGGCGATGGAGCATAGCAATTCGATCTCTTTCTGGTGATTGGCCCCCATTTCCACCACGGCCATGTCGTATTGGTCTGTTATGGCTAATAAGGTCAGCGGTACGCCGATGTGGTTGTTCAGGTTACCAAGGGTGGCATAAACCCGGTAATTTTTGCTCAGTACAGCGGCTATCAGTTCTTTGGTGGTTGTTTTGCCATTGGAGCCCGTCAGACCCACCACGGGGAACTGGAATGTCTGGCGGTGGTGCCGGGCCAGGTCCTGCAGTGCCTGCAGACTGTCTGGCACGAGCAGACAGCGGGCCGGCTCACGGTGTGCTACGTCCGGATCATCGACGAGGGCATAGCGGGCACCCAGCGACAGCGCCTGTTCCGCAAAGGTGTTGCCATTAAATGTATCGCCAGTCAGGGCTACAAACAGGCAGTTGGGGGTAATCCGGCGCGTATCGGTCGATAGACCGCTGCATTCCTGAAATTTAGAATAGAGTTGTTCGGTTGAAATCATCACATTCGGGCGGGTTTCATCGTTCCTGTTTCGGGGTCAAATGCAGCAGGCACAGCATGTCTACAGTCGTTCCGTAACGAGTATCGCTGGCATTCACTACGCTAAAAACAGTCAAAAGTAGAATGAAAAACCTGTTTACGCTTTGTTTTTTGGTGACTCCCTGCCTTTGCGTGGCACAGTCAAATGGAGCCTTTGAATTTCAGTATGACCAGCGTCCCACCGTCAATATGGCAGGAAGGGCGCTGCGCAATCCATGGGTGGGCGGTCTGAACACAACTCAGTACTCGACGATGCGCCTGAACGACGATGCCCGCGATGATCTGGTGGTTTTTGACCGGACAACCGATAAAGTCAGTACGTTTATAGCCGTTGATAACCCCTCCGGTGCTGGAACAACATGGCAGTATGCTCCACAGTACGAACCCGCTTTTCCGGCCATGTATAGCTGGATGCTGCTGGTTGATTACGATGGCGACGGCCGCAAGGACTTATTTACGACCGGACCAGCTGGTGTCAGACTGTTGCGGAACGAATCGGCAAATGGCCGGCCCCAATTTCGGTTAGTGACCGACGCCATCATGACCGAGGGATACGGTGGTCGACAACCGCTTTACGTTTCGGGAGCCGATACCCCGGCTATTCTCGATTATGACGACGATGGTGACATCGATGTACTGACGTTTGATGGCACTGGCGACCAAATTTCCTACCAGCAAAACCTGAGCGTTGAACGTACCGGCC
>JAQBNX010000445.1 GCA_028288385.1 Spirosoma sp. | reverse complement strand
AATCACGGTTTGCGCCCGTGGCATCCCCAACCCTTTTTCATACAGCCAGTAGGTCAGCCACTTGAAGCCACTCACGACGGTGTAATTGAAATAAACAACCTTGATGTTGGCATTGCTGCGCTCAATCGTCTCCATTACGTAGGACCCTTTGGCAAAGTGAGGCACGTAGAGCGTTAGGGGCCAGTCGACCTGCTCGATGAATACGTCCAGTGTTTGGCGAATGTCGGCGCGACCTGGATTTTGTTCGCTGTAAACAAAATAGTTGGGATCGGACATGACGTAATTTTGCGGCCGGAGCTGCGCAAAGGCGGCCGACAGTGCAAAATTGTTAACGCAGACGATCTCGGTTTGCCGAATAAAATCAAGCTGATTGTTAAGCGATTCGGTCAGTGAGGGACCATTGCCTAGTACCGAGCAAACGGGACGCTGTCTGGGCGGCAACCGGGTTGCGTGGCGCCCGCGAATGGCCACTTTCACCAATGACAGCAACGATGCGAACAGTGTACCTAAAAAATCACGAATAGTATTGAACCCAGACTCGACCATGCAGCCAGCCCAGCCAATGAGGGCCTTTTTATGACAAAATAACAAAAAAAAAGGCAGATTTTGGACAGAGGCTGGTCCTCTAGACCTCAATGCAGCATGACGCCTAGCTTATAAACTCTTCTCGAAAACGATCTTGGGCGATTCGTGCGCACCAAGGTTTCGTTTAAATCGCATGAGGCTTGGCTTGGGCTGGTGGTTTCCGTCGAGGGAGACACCCAGATCGAGCAATTGAATTTGGTGTTGCTGGCAGTATGAAAACACCCCTTCTGTTAAGAACACCATTGGGCTATAAATGTCGTAGATAGGGTTAGAGGCCGGCAAAAAATTGTACAGAATGTCGGTCCGGACCCGTATGGCAACCGTTAGGGCCGCGATCGTTACGTTGTCCCGGACGGTAAAAATGAGGAACTGATTCGGGAATGTTTGTATGAGGCTACGCAGCCGATTGGGTGGAAGCGTGAGTTTATACCCACGTTGCTGATGGGTTTGCACAAGGAATGACATAACGGCGTCAAGGTCGGGGCAACACCAGTGCTGCCACTGGAACCCGGCTTGTCGGCATTTTCGCAGCCGTCGCCGTTCTGACGCGTGAATAAAGGTTTCGAACGAATCGTCTGTAACGGGCAGGAAAAAATTCTGATCGGATGCTGCCACCCGGAACTCCCGCTGGAGAAGCTGTGCTGTTAGCCGACGGGCCTCTTCAGGCGCATAACAGTTTGGGTAGTTTACCAGCCGCAGTGTGGACACACTCAATGATTGGGCTTCGTCAATCAGGGCATCTATCAGGCGGCCCAGTACGGTATCTGGTAGCGTTTGGCTAAACTCGAGCGAGCCGAAGGGTGCGCCAGCCGGACTTATTGCCCGGTTGTCTTTGACAAAGAACGCGCAGCGAGCGACCGCCCGCTGTGTTGTCCTATTAAGCACCGAAATGACGCAGAGGGGCTGCCGGCTCTGTTGGCAAAGGTGTTCGGCGTTGTTAAAGAAAAAGCCCTGTTGGAAAAATGGGAGGATTGCTGCCTCAGGCGGGTTTCGCTGTCGAAAAATAAGATAATCCTCCATTGAGGAAAATTGGTTATACGCGTTTCTGTTTCACTAATTGCGCATACACCAATTGAATGATGCCGTCTTTCAGGCCTAAATCAGGCACAATAATATCGTTGGTCCCCGCCCATTTCATAACGGAGATATAAATATCCGCAGCTGGTACGATGACGTCGGCGCGGTCGGCGTTCAGCCGTAGTTTATTGATGCGGTCTTCCTGGCTAAACCCGGCAATGTAATTGCGAATGCGCTCAATCTCGGTTCGGGTCGTGCTGGCATCCGACGTTTTGGAAGCCAGGTTGAACAACTTACTGATGTTGCCGCCCGTACCTACCGCAATCACTTCTCTGGTTCTATCAACATTATCCTGTACCCAGTCTTCTATTTTACGCCAGCCGCCTTTGATTTCCTTGCCTTCGAGCAGCCGGACTGAGCCGATTTTGAAGGATTTGGAGTTTAGCTTCTGCCGGTTAACGTATAGGTTCAGTTCCGTGCTGCCACCGCCCACGTCAATGTGCAGGAACTGCCGGTCGTCTAAAGCCTGAACGACTACGTTATTAATCAGGTCGGCTTCTTTTTGACCGTCGATGATGTGAATTTTTACGCCGGTGCGGGCTTCAATTCGTCTGGCTACCTCGTGCCCATTGGTTGCTTCGCGCATGGCCGACGTAGCACAGGCCATGCATTCCTCTACCTCGTGCAGTTCCATCAGCAATTTATAGACCTGCATCAGTTTGGTAGTACGGGCTTCTGATTCGGGCGTCAGTGCACCGAAGTTAAATACATCATGACCAAGCCGAAGAGGAAAGCGTACGTATTCAACGCGCTTGAAGCTGATCGTGTCGTCGTTGTGTAATACGGTCGAGATTTGCAGCCGGGCTGCGTTAGAACCGATATCAATGGCTGCCAGTTTCACTACGTATTGGGTGCTGTACCGCTTAGTGGAGACCAAAGGTACTTTTTTTGACCTTACGGGAGAAAGAGCCTTTTAATTTTCAGCAGATCAGAATGGATCAGGCTGGCGCAGTGTCTCCGCAATAAATTAATAGCGTTTCGCCGGTTTAATTTGCCAGAACATTTGACTTCTGTAGCAGACGCAACAGCGCCCATAACTCAGTGTTGATCAGGCCAAGTTGTCGATGTAGGTAGGGGATGCGCTGATGTTTTGTTAATCTTTCAGTAGCGTATAGTTCAACGAAATGGGCGTTAGCCTTCAATTCTTGTAGAGTAGTATTAGGCTTAAAGGGCTTATGTAGGTTATAAGATAATATAACATACATATACGCTTATATTTATAGTTTAAGCTGCTTTATGAATAAGCATACTACATTCTATCGATACTTATTCTGGGTAATCCTGGTATTGATTACAGGCTTTGTAGTTGTCATAGGAATAAGTACGGTTTGGCGGGCTGATATAAACTCATTCCTCAAAGCAGACCTGATTCACCGCTTACGTTACATATTGACAGGTGTTGGTCTTGTAGCCCTCATTGGCTATCTGTTACGATACGGTAAATCATGGGCTAAAGGGACGATCATATCCGCGCTGATCTTTATGATTTTCTGGCTCATCCTGGAGGGATTATGCGGTATGATACTCTTCTGGAAAGAGCGCCATCAACTTTCGTTCAGTGGCCGGAAGCTGGAAAAAAGAGCGACTAGCCGAAACAACAATTTTAGGTTAATACGAAATGATGAGTTAGGTTTCAGCCGCCCTGCACCGGGTCAGTACGAATCTATTTATTCAACGGCAAAAGGTGAGGTTCGCATCACCTACCACATAGATAGTTTATCCCGGCGTATTACTCCGTTCGATACCCGACAGGCTACCGGGAAATATGCCGTATTTCTGGGTTGCTCATTTACGTACGGTGAGTCGGTAGCCGACTCGAGCACAATGCCTTACTTCTTCGGCAAGGAAACCGGCTACCGGCCTTATAATTATGGCGTATCAGGTCACTCACCGGCTCACATGCTGGCTATCCTGCAAACCATAAATATCAGAAAGCAAATCCTCGAAAAAAGCGGTGTTGCCTTCTACACCTACATTGATGATCATTTAGCCCGGGTCAGTCCAAGCACGACATGGGCGTATAATTCGAGTGGTTATCTTCCTTCGGTTAATCCGGCAAAATTAGTTGTCGATGGTTCCTATGCCCAGACACATCCGGTTCGTCTAAAGCTCGTTCAGTGGATGTACAAAAGTAACATCATCAAACTTTTCAAAATTAATTTTCCACGGCGTTACAGCACGAAACAATACCAGCACTTTGCTAACATCGTCAGGAAAGCAAAGGACTTGTATCAAAGTCAATTCGGGAATGACAATTTCTACGTGATTATTTTTCCTGAATATCCTCTGGACCCCGAGCTGCGGCAGATGTTTGAACAATCAAACCTGAAGCTACTTGACTACTCAAAATTACTTTCCTGGCTCACTATGCCTGCGGCTGATGGAATGCATCCTGATGGTGACACCTACCGGAAGGTAGCCCAGCAGTTAGCCAAGGACGTCGGTCGTGAAACAAATCGAAACAGCCTTGATCAACAAAATTTAGCGTATTCTAATGGCTTGAAGTAAGCTGTTATTGTAAACGCTTACTTATGAATCCAACCGAAGAAATATTTTTACGTGTTTGAAATCGCCACTAAAGGTGATAGCGATCCCATAAACTAAACCAATTGCAACAGAATAGTGGGTGTGCCATAGCCTCAACTGTTGTCTCGTTTATCCACATTATTTCATGACCATATTAGGTATCTCTGCCTTTTACCACGATTCGGCAGCAGCATTGATTGAAGACGGCCGTATTGTTGCCGCTGCTCAGGAAGAACGCTTTACCCGTAAGAAACATGACCCGGATTTTCCGGCCAACGCCGTTACGTATTGCCTTCAGTACGGTGGACTGACTATCAATCAGGTGGACGCCATTGTTTTTTACGATAAACCACTGCTCAAATTTGAGCGGCTCCTGGAAACCTACTATACATTTGCTCCGAAAGGGCTACGGTCCTTTTTAATGGCGATACCCGTTTGGCTGAAGGAGAAATTGTTTCTCAAACGGCTGATTCGGCAGGAGTTGGAAAAGCTGGGTTACGATCCCGCCAAAAAAGCTAAGCTGCTTTTTCCGGAGCATCACCTCTCGCACGCCGCCAGTGCGTTTTATCCTTCGCCTTTCCGGCGAGCGGCTATTCTCACCATTGACGGTGTTGGTGAATGGGCAACGGCTTCCATCGGGCTCGGCGAAGGAGAGAACATCACCATACTGAAAGAGCTAAGGTTCCCACATTCACTCGGGTTACTCTACTCGGCGTTTACGTATTTTCTGGGCTTCCGGGTTAATTCAGGTGAATATAAATTAATGGGACTGGCTCCGTACGGCGATCCGCACGCGCCGGAAGTAGCCCGCTACGTGGCCCTGATTAAAGAAAAACTTGTGGACCTGCGTGAAGATGGGTCTGTCTGGCTCAACCAGGATTACTTCGACTATGCAACCGGATTGACCATGGTCAATGAAGCGAAATGGGCCGATGTGTTTGGGTTTCCAAAACGCCAGCCGGACGATGAACTCAAGGCGCACCACTGTAACCTCGGTCTGGCCATTCAGCACCTTACTGAGGAGGCCGTCCTGAACATGGGTCGGGAAGCCAAACGCCTGACCAATGCCGATGCCATTGTGCTGGCCGGGGGCGTAGCCCTCAACTGCGTATCGAACGGCAAACTTCAAAAAGCCGGCATCTTTAAGGACCTGTTTATTCAGCCGGCAGCCGGCGATGCGGGTGGTGCACTGGGGGCAGCTCTGGCGGCTTATCACATTTACTTTGGCCAGGAACGTATCGTGACGACTGAACGCGATGCAATGCGGGGATCATACTTAGGGCCAACCTTTTCTGATCTCGACGTGGAACTGATGGCCGTCAAGTACAAGGCCGTCTCGACGCATTTTAGCGATGTTGGCGAACTGAGCCGTCAGACGGCCAAACTGCTGGCCGATGGCAACGTAGTGGGCTGGGTGCAGGGCCGCATGGAGTTTGGGCCCCGCGCGCTGGGTGGACGAAGCATCCTGGGCGACCCGCGCAACGCTGAAATGCAGAAAAAACTGAATCTTAAAATTAAATACCGCGAATCGTTCCGACCTTTTGCTCCCTCCGTATTGGCCGAAGACTGCGCAGAGTACTTTGATTATGACGGAGCCTCACCGTATATGCTCCTGGTACACCCGGTTACCGAAAGCCGTCGGGCCAGCCTCCCCGCAAACTATGACAGCTTCCCGCTGCGCGAAAAACTCTACTACCAGCGGTCAGACCTGCCCTCTATTACGCATATTGATTTCTCGGCACGTATTCAGACCGTACACAAAGATACCAATCCGCGATACTACCAGTTGATTGAGGCTTTTAAACAACTTACCGGGTATGGAGTCATCGTTAATACCAGTTTCAATGTGAGGGGAGAACCCATCGTGTGTACGCCGGACGATGCTTACCGCTGTTTTATGCGAACCGAGATGGACTACCTCGTGGTGGGAAACTATCTGTTCGATAAGCGACAGCAGCCTCAATGGCAGGAGAAAGACAACTGGAAAGAAGAGTTCGTTCTTGACTAACAATTGCAGACCCTTTCCCTAGCTAGATAGCTTAATACTCACAGACCTTTTATGCATGACCGTGGCAGCAATTCCCTTCCTTTTAAACAGTTGGGCTTTTTGGTGATAATTGCTCTCAGTTGATAAACGATGTGACTGTTGCACTGGGTTATTTAATTTAGGAAATAGTATAATGCCTGCCTTTACGTGTTTTGTTTACTTTCGCTTATTACTTAAATAAGCTCCTTGTTAAGTTGTCGAACTGTTTAGACGTAGTAATGGCCCCCTGCTGAATGTTGTAACGACGGGCATAATTATGCTGAGACCCCCAACATTATCTAATAAACCTGACAAAGTACACTAATTACATTTACCAGATAGTAACATCTAAACTCGAACTAAACCATGGAATTCTTAAACGACATTTTTAGCTTTTTGCGGGAGCGTAAAAAATGGTGGCTTGCCCCAATCATTATTTTATTGCTGCTCATTGGCATACTCATCGTTATTGGGGGTGGCTCGGCAGTAGCTCCGTTCATTTATACCCTGTTTTAACGAATGAACGCAACAGACAAAGCAAAGGCACAACTAGTTATCGTAACCGGGCTGATAGTGCTGTATTTTGTGTTCAAATCACCCTGGTGGCTCTATGCAGCGTTGGGTGTGGGACTGTTAAGCATACTGGTCCCGATAGCAGGCGACTTGATTGTGCGGGCCTGGTTCAAAGTTGCCGAGGTGCTGGGCAATATTAATGGGAAGATCATTTTGTCGGTGCTGTTTTTTGTATTTCTGTTTCCCATTGCACTACTATACCGGATAATGGCCAAAAATCCGCTGGCAATCAAACATAGTTCTGAAGGTTCGTTTTATACGGATCGGAACCATACCTACTCAAAAATTGACCTGGAACACCCCTGGTAGAGTCTTCGCATCGGGTAATTTAAGGCGCTCTACTTCATAGTGCGCCTTTTTTCTTAACTTTGTCTGAAGCTTATCCAGAAAGACGGAGGGATTGGACCCGATGATGTCTTGGCAACCCACTTGCTTGGTGAAGGTGCCACGTTCCTCCCGGCCCGGTGCCGGGGCAGATAACCTGATTCCTCCAGTTGTCTTTCTGTAAAAAGCCTTCTTTTTGATGCTGTGTAAGTGTCTTACCGACAAATCGGTAATTATTTAACCTGTTGAACAGCTTGAAACCAATATCCGAACTTCTTCGTGAACGCATCCTCGTGCTGGACGGCGCTATGGGGACGATGATTCAGCGTTATAACCTGACTGATGCCGACTACCGGGGGGAGCGATTCGCTCAATTTCCGCACGATCTGAAGGGCAATAATGATTTGCTATCGTTGACCAAGCCCGACATCATTCAGGCCATTCATCGACAATACCTGGAAGCCGGGGCCGACATTATCGAAACCAATACGTTTAGTAGTACCACTATCGCCATGGCTGATTATTACATGGAAGATTTGGTGTATGAGCTAAACTACGAGTCGGCCCGAATTGCCAAAGAAGTTGCGCAGGAGTTTACCCGGCAGACCCCCGGAAAGCCACGCTTCGTAGCGGGTGCTATGGGCCCTACCAACCGGCTGGCTTCGATGTCGCCGGATGTGAACAACCCGGGCTATCGCGCTGTTACGTTCGATCAGTTGGTCGAAGCGTTTTATACGCAGGTCAGCGGTTTAGTCGAAGGGGGTGCCGATTTACTACTGGTCGAAACCATTACAGATACACTAAACGCTAAAGCCGCCCTGTTTGCTATTGACCGGTATTTTGCCGAAAAAAACCAGGAACCATGTCCGATCATGGTCTCCGGCACAATCACAGATGCCAGCGGCCGAACACTCTCCGGGCAGACAACGGAAGCGTTTCTGTATTCAATTTCACACCTGCCGTTGCTGAGTGTGGGCCTCAACTGCGCTATGGGGGCGGCCCTGCTGCGTCCATACGTCCAGACGTTGGCTAAGGAGTCACCTTTCTTTACGTCAGCCTATCCAAATGCGGGCTTACCAAACGAGTTCGGCGAGTATGACGAAACGCCCGAAATGATGGCTGCGCAGATAGAGGATTTTGTCCAAAGCAATTTCGTCAATATCGTTGGTGGTTGCTGCGGCTCCACCCCTGACCATATCCGCGCTATTGCGGCTGTAGCGTCTAAATATCCGCCCCGTCTGGTACCCCAACCCGAGCCATACCAGAAATTAAGCGGCCTGGAGCCGTTGAAAATTACCGAGCAAACCAACTTCCTCAACGTAGGTGAACGAACCAATGTTACGGGCTCCAAGAAGTTTGCCAGGCTTATTAAAGTAGGCAACTTCGACGAAGCCCTCAGCATTGCGCGGGGTCAGGTAGAAGGCGGGGCGCAGGTAATTGATATTAACATGGACGAGGGAATGCTGGATTCGGTGGAGGCCATGACGACCTTTCTGAACCTGATTGCCGCCGAACCAGACATTGCCCGCGTCCCCATCATGATCGACTCCTCCAAATGGGAGGTCATTGAAGCGGGCCTGAAGTGTGTACAGGGCAAAGCCATTGTCAACTCTATTTCGCTTAAGGAAGGAGAAGAAGCCTTCATTGAGCGGGCGCGGCTGGTCCGGCGTTACGGTGCGGCCGCCGTCGTGATGGCATTCGATGAGCAGGGGCAGGCCGATTCCTACGAACGGCGCATCAAGATCTGCGAACGGGCTTACCGGGTGCTTGTCGATAAGGTTCATTTTGCTCCGCAGGATATCATTTTTGACCCAAATATTCTCACCGTTGCCACGGGTATTGAGGAACACAACAACTACGCCGTCGACTTTATCAATGCTACGCGCTGGATCAAGCAGAACCTGCCGCTGGCTAAGGTGAGCGGGGGGGTATCGAATATCTCCTTTAGTTTCCGGGGAAATGACATCGTACGGGAGGCCATGCACTCGGCGTTTTTGTACCACGCTATTCGCGCCGGTCTGGATATGGGCATCGTTAACGCCGGCCAGCTGGAGGTATATGACAGCATTCCCAAAGACCTTCTCGAGCGCTGCGAGGATGTCTTACTCAACCGGCGCAGCGATGCCACTGAGCGCTTGGTGGAGTTTGCCGAAACGGTGAAAGCCAAGGGCAAGGCCATTGTGCAGGACGACGCCTGGCGTAGTGAACCCGTGCGCGAACGACTCAAGCACGCGCTTGT
>JAQBNX010000826.1 GCA_028288385.1 Spirosoma sp. | reverse complement strand
AGGCAGCGGTCTATGCAGCTCATTGTGGGCATGAACCGGGTGCTGCAGCAGTTTGTGCCGGGGCAGGTGGCCCGCTATGATGACGAATTTGAGCCACGGGCCTTCGGCGATAACATTCAGAAATGGGGCACTACGCTTATTTTGATTGAATCGGGTGGCTACAAAGGCGATCCGGAAAAAATGACGATTCGTCGGCTAAACTTTGTTGCCCTACTAACCGCCCTGCTCGCCATTGCCGATGAGTCCTATAAGCAGGAACGTATCGCCGACTACCAGGCTATTCCCGAAAATGGACGCACCCAGTTCGATGTTTTAATACGTAACGCAACGCTCGTGCGCGGGGGTAAACCACTAACCATAGACATTGGCATCAATCGGCAGGAGGTCAATGCTGACTCCGCACGGGCATTTCGGTACAGGAGCACGATTGAAGAAGTCGGTGATCTGTCGACGTTCTACGGGCTTGATGAAATAGACGCCACGGGACTGACACTGACGCCCGCCCGTATGTACCCCAATACGCTTGACTCGCTGGCCGACCTGCGCCGATTGGACGTAGCAACACTCCGGCGCGAAGGCATAACCGTATTTAAGGTTCGCCGGGCAAAGAAAGAGAACTACCCGACGCAATTAATGCATCTGCTCTATGATGGCAAATTGCCCGGCCGGCCGGGACTTCTGGGAGAGATTCCTACCTTTTTATTGAAGCGAAGCGAGCAGATTGAGTACAATTTTGTGAATGGTTTCTGGCATGATGACAATTCAGAAGCCCAAATTTACGGGAATGGTATTACCGAATAAAAAAAGCGTTGTTCTTTGATAAATCAGTAGCATTGATAGGTATAAGCAGCAGAAACAATAGTAATGACTGAGTAACTACTTCTAAGGTTAACTTATTGATAACTAATCTATTATTGACAAGACTAAATATAATTTAGGGGTAACAATGGCGTAATATTGACGTAATACTGGTCGGGTAGCTTTGCAGCGTGATTGTAATATCATGAACGCCAATATGCTACGAACTGTACTAGTAACTTTATTTTCTCTGTTTCCCCTTGCCCTTATAGCGCAAACGGGTACTATCCGGGGTACCATTAAAGACGGCAAAACCAACGAGTCCCTTATTGGCTGTACCATTCAGGTTAGCGGAACTAATCTTGGCGCGAGTACCGATGCTGCCGGAAACTTTACCATCCTCAGTGTGCCAG
The DNA here is from genome assembly GCA_028288385.1 of Spirosoma sp. Taxonomy (GTDB): domain Bacteria; phylum Bacteroidota; class Bacteroidia; order Cytophagales; family Spirosomataceae; genus Spirosoma. The sequence continues at coordinate 2,496 of JAQBNX010000826.1, read as the reverse complement.
CGGGCACTCAGAAACTCCTTATTTCTTACATCTCCTATCAAACCAAAGAAATTCCGGACGTTCGGGTCGAGTCGGGTAATACAACGGCCATCGAAACCGAACTGGAAGAAGCAGGCAAGTCCCTACAGGAAGTTGTGGTGCGGGCTAGCCGGGCCACTAATACGGAGATTGCAGTAATCACCGAAATAAAGCAGTTGAAGCCCATTGCCGTCGGTATATCGGCGATGCAGATTCAGAAGTCGCAGGATCGCGATGCGGCAGCGGCCATTCGGCGGGTGCCGGGCGTTAGCATCATCGACAATCGATTCGTGCTGATTCGGGGTCTGGCCGCCCGGTATAACTCGGTGCTGATCAACGATGTGATTACGCCCTCTACCGAAGTCGATACGCGCTCGTTCTCGTTCGATCTGGTGCCCAGCAACATCATCGACCGAATCATTGTCTATAAATCGGGCTCGGCCGAACTACCCGGTGATTTTGCGGGCGGGGTTATCAAAATCTACACGAAACGCCGACCCGAACAAAATTTTACCGACGTGGGGCTAACCGTTGGCTACCGGGCTAACACTACGTTTGAAAGGGTCCAGACGCACAACCGAAGTGGCCTGAATGGGCTGGGTTTGTGGGGTGCCGATCAGCAGATTTCCAATAGCTTCCCGGCTAAGTCGGGCGATTTCAACGCGTTAAATCCCCTGCAGCGGGCTGCTTATGCACGATTGCTGCCCAATTCATGGGGCCTTAAAGAACTAATGGTTAACCCCGACATTCGATTTGCCATTAACACCGGTCGCCGGTTCAATGCTGGTAATGTACGCGTCAGTAATCTGACGAGTATCAATTACGCCATGACCAATCAGTCCTCTGGTGTTGATTTTAACCTGTATGACAACGGCAATATCGCCAACGCCGTTAGCGAACAATACAATGATGCAAACTACGCCCGTCAAACTCGGTTGGGGATTCTTCATAACTGGTCGGCACGCTTCTCCCCTGCCTTTAACTTAGAGTGGAAAACGCTTTATAATCAGCTAAGTACAACGGAAACCGTTGTGCGAACCGGTCAACGGGTGCAGGACGGGGTTGATGTTCGCAGTTACTCAGAGCGATTCGAGAACCGGAGTATCCTAACGACCCAGCTAGCGGGGGAGCATTCTGTTAATGAACTAACGAAAATCAACTGGATTGCCAACGTCAATTATACCGGTCGTTGGGAGCCCGACTGGAAGCGGGTGCGCTACCAGCGTGTTGCCGGAGCAACCGGTTCAGATGTACAATCTCAGCCATTCTCAATTGCCGCCCCAAACGAGCCAAACCCAATTGACGTCGGTCGTTTTTACTCAAAATTACACGAGTACGGTGTATCGGTCATTGGAAATGGCGAGCACACATTTGGCAATCCAACGGACCGGGAACCAAACCGCATTCGATTTGGGGTCTACACAGAGCGTAAGAATCGTGACTATGCTGCCCGCTTCTACGGGTACAACAGTATCGGCAATTCCACTACAGCCAAGGCTAGTGATATCAACACGGCATTTTCGCCGGCTAATGTTAATGGTCAGAATGGTTTCTCCCTTCTGGATGGCACGAAAGACCTTGATTCGTATAAGGGGGTAAATACGTACCTGGCTGGCTATGTCAGTGGTGACATGGACTTCGGCCCTAGGGCTAATTTGAGCGTCGGATTCCGGGGTGAATACAACGACCAGGGTGTGAAGGCTACTGTGGTCAACACCGAGCGGCAACTTGTGTCGAACAACGTGTTTAGCCCGTTGCCATCGCTCAATTTTACCTACAAACTAAGTGATCGCACCAATGTTAGATTGGCGTACTCATCGTCGGTAAATCGGCCTGAGTTTCGCGAATTAGCTCCTTTTAGCTATTTCGATTTCAACCTGCTAGCCGACATCCGCGGTAATACGGACCTTAAAACGGCAACCATACAGAATACTGACGTAAAATGGGAATTCTACCCATCGCAAAACGAACTGATCTCAGTAAGTGGATTCTACAAGTATTTTAATAAGCCTATTGAATCGTTTCTGTTGCTGCAAGGTAACGGACTGGCTTACACGTTCATCAATGCCAATTCAGCCCAGAACTATGGCGTTGAGATAGAAGTGCGCAAAGGGTTCCAAAACTCGGCCAGCGCCTTCCTGCAAAATCTATTGGTTGTAGGAAACGTGTCGTTCATCAAGAGTGCCATTAATATTGGTGATGTCGTAACGGCCCCGGATCTAAGCGGAACGGTGCAACAATATGATATTCGGGGTGTAACAGATACCAGGCGTGCTCTGGCCGGTCAGTCGCCCTACCTCATTAACGCTGGTCTGTATTATACCGCGCCAAACTCGGGCTGGCAGGCTAACCTGCTGTATAATGTGTTTGGGCAGCGGATTTTCGCGGTTGGTAATAGAAATAACCCAACTATCTACGAAATGCCCCGTAACGTAGTCGATCTGAACATAAGCCGGCGGCTTAATAGTAAGATGGAAT
>JAQBNX010000389.1 GCA_028288385.1 Spirosoma sp. | reverse complement strand
CTGGCTCCGTAGTTATAAACCGTTGTTTTTGAGTTGGTCCAGAGCCGGTAGCGATCCTGCTTGCTGCGGTCGGCTAAATAATAGGCTAATGAATCCGGGTTGCTGCCTTTGGGCATGTTGGTCTCGACCTGAGCGATGAAATTCCGGTAGACATTGTAGTAAAAATCAACGTCTACGTAGAGTTTGCTGGTAAAAAACAGCCCTTTATAGCCCAATTCGATGCTAGTAACCTGCTCGGGTTTAATATAGGTATAGGTGTTTGGCTTAAGCAGTCCTTTGTTTCGCTGGGTGGCTTGTTCCATCGTCAGCTTGTTGATATTGACGTCAGTGTTAATGGCGGCCTGAAACGCATCGACGGAGGTTCGGAAATAAGAGTTCTCGAATATACCCTGCGACATGATGCTGAGCCCGCCCACCCGCCTTACACCACCTGAGTTAACATGGGAAAAAGCTTCAAACAGGGATGGAAACCGGTAGCCGGTCTGATAGGAAGCCCGAAAATTGTGGTTGTCGGTTGGCGAAAACACCGCCGACAAACGCGGATTGAGCCGGGGATTGAAATAGCGATTCTTTTCGAACCGTAACGATCCACTAAATTTTAGTCGCTCGCTCAGAAATGACCGCGATGCCTGAAAGAATCCGCCCATTTTGTAATAAATCAGGTTGTGATCGGTCCCATCCGGGTTGATGAAATAGTTGCCATCGGGGAAAACGACGTACTGCCGGTAATCGAAGCCAGCGAGCAAATTGATCCCGGTTTTCTGGCGAAGGTTCGCCCATAGTACGCGTGTCGGTTCTACCTGCGCTTCGGCGTGGTAGAGCCACGACCGCACCTGTAAAGCCGCGCCCATGTCCCAGTTATTGATATGGCGGAGTTGCTCAATCTGGGCATTAAATGATTCTGAACCCGGTTCAGGCCGTCCCCGGTCGGCGGTTGTGCGGGCGATACGTAATGCATCGGCAACGGACTGCCCTGCATGGGTGCCAGCCAGAAACGCATCTGTAAACTCGCCGAACCACTGGTTATCGGATTTAAACGACCGCTCGATGTTTTCGGCCATCGAGCGGATGTTGTAGGAATCAGCCGTGTTTTCGCTGGTGCGGTAAGCCCGAATCTGCACCGACGGCGATTCGAGGGTCAGGCCGTGCTGATCGAGTTGGTAGTTCTCTAACCGGAAGCGGTTGGTACGCTGGTATACGTTGTTGAGGATGGCCGCTTTGTAGCGATAGGATACCGTCAGCGTGGGCCGGATACGCCAGAAAATAGCCGCGTCCCCCCGCAGGTTGCTCAGTCTTAGGTCAGTAATCTCATTTTCGTAGTAACCCGTGCGGGCTACTACGTATTTTCTGTTGCCAATGGTCAGGGTTCGACGGTTGGCCGACTCGTTACCGTACGTATTAACGGCGTCCTGAGCGGGGTTGTCGGCACCCGTGAGTCCCAGGGATACGTTGGCGTTGGGATTCAGGTCTGTATCGTCGCGGGCAACCCAGTCGTAGCCGCGCTGGTAGGTCAGGTTCACCTTAAACGCCAGCCGGGTGCCAACGGTGTGGGCATAGCGCAAGCTCGTTTCGCTATAGGCCTTCGCCGAAACCAGCGGGTCGCTACCATGGTTGATGCCCGGCCAGGATAGGCCCGTTTTCTGGCTGACACTCAGACCCGTCGACGTGAATGGATCTTTGGTAATGAGTTGAGCCAGCCCGTTCAAGGCATTCAGACCATAAAGGGCCGAGGCTACCCCCGGTACAATCTCTACTCGCTCAATGTCTAGGTCCGATGGAGCCAGGGCGTTGGCAATGGGTGCTCCAATGTGCGGTGCCTGATTGTCCATGCCGTCTACCAACTGCACAAACCGCACGTTGGTTGGGTTGGCAAAGCCCCGGGTATTGTATACTTTAAACCCGAGACTGGATGTCAGCAACTGCACCCCTTTCAGGTTTTCGATGGCATCGAAATAAGACGGCTGCGCCGACAACCGAATCTGCCGGGCATCCAGCCGTTCAATACTCACCGGCGATTTCAGGATATTTTCAGAAATGCGGGATGCTGTTACCACGATCTCGTTCAACTGAATTTTACGTAACGAATCGGCCGGGGTAATTAGACTGTCGGGAGCCACGGCGGCCTGTGTAGTCGTTAGGACTAAGAAGGCCAACAGTAAACCGTAGTGCATAAGCGCTCGCTATTTCTGTCGAAATATAACGACTCGTTCTATTTTGTTGGAAATAACGCTTGAAATAACGGAGGAATAAAGATCCATAGAACTAGTTGTTAGTTCGGTAAGTTGGCTAATTCCAGCATCAAAAACTGCTGAAACCGCTCGTGCAGGGCTCGGTAGTAGGTGAGGTATTTTTCGCCTTCGGAGGTTACAAGGGCTCCTCCGCCTTTTTCACCTCCCGTTTGGGTCGACACCAACGGTGTATTGGCCAAGGTGTTCATGGCATGAACCATTTCCCAGGCGCGTTTATAAGACATGCGCATGGCTTTGGCTGCCTGATTGATGGAACCGGTATGCTGAATGTGCTGGAGCAATTCCAGCCGACCAATGCCCATAAACCGCTCAGTAGTACCGTCAGTTGATGTTTCAAGCCAGATGCGGCCATTGATACGCAGATTATTCATACCGCTAAAGTACGACAAAAGCCCTGGCCCAACGATGATAGGGGTAGTATGGGTTTAGACCACATCTTCCCGTGTTATGCCAGCAATTTCGAGAATGAGGTCCGCGCCATACATCCCGGCTGGTGTCTGGTAGCCGGCTTTCCAATTGCCAACAAGCACTTTTTTAGTAATGGTCAGGGCCGAGAGTGCCGTGAGTGTATAGCCTTCGGGACCGTGTAAGCGGGCTGTCCAGCTTTGTCCGTATGCGTTCCAGACCTTACCCCAAACGTGGGTGCGAGCTCGCTGGCGACTCATTTGGTCAGGACCAGTGACGCGGCTGGCAATCTGCCTGCGAAGGAACGATTGCACCGCCCCAATCCGCAGTAGCCAACCGAGGTAGTTGCCTAATTTGGCTAACCGAATCTGACTCATTGAGGAGCCGATAAACGTTTCGATGTTGGGAATTCCCGTGGTGTAATGAGCCGTCGATACGTCGCCCCACGGGATGCTCATACACGGCAGGCCTTGTCCGGTGCCGAAGTCGATGGTTAAGACTTTATGCGCATTTGGTACCTTTTCAATTCGCCCGTTACGTCGGACCTTACCACCTTCGCCTAGTCCTTCCAGAGCCGTTTGAACCGTACCATGCGACAGAATCCCCCCTTCGGTAAAAAAGGCCAGTTGTAGGTGCGTGGCATCGGGCAGGCGGTCGTGAAGGTAGCGGGCCAGGCAGTCGGTTGGCACTACGTCGAAACCCACGCCCGACATGAGCATAATGTGTTGCCCGAGAGCCTCCGAATGCAGCTTCATTCCCTGCTCAAATACATCGATTTCGCCAGTGATGTCGAGATAGTGGGTGACCGTGCGCAGGCAGGCCTGCTGCATGGGCGCAGCCGTTTTTGAAAAAGGCCCGGCGCAGTGCAATACCACCGATACGTCCTGCAGGAGCGCGTCAAAGGCCGATGCGTCATTCAGGTCGGCTAGTCGATACGTCAGACCGTATTGATCGGCGAGGGACTTTACCTTGGCCATGCTCCTGCCTGCTAATATGGGGGTAAGACCAAATGAGTTGGCAAGCTCAATAATAAGCCGGGCCGTGTAGCCGTTGGCACCATAGAGCAGAAAAGAAGGCTTTGTTGCTGGGTTCATGATCAATGGCCTTAACGGGTGCAAGCTACACCCCAGAGGTGATTGTTAATGCTAAAGAAGGAGATTCACAAACCTCCCAATGGATTGAAAGCAAGTTTATTAAACCGATACTTAATTTTAGTCGTTTAAGGGCATATGGAAGTATTGCCACTCAATTACAGTCTGACTGAGAGTCGGGAAGAAAAAAAGCGTAACGGAACCCAAACGGCAGAACGCCCAGCCGTTGTCCCATCTCTCCCCCGCGCCGTTCGGCGAACTGATCAATTTCTTT
>JAQBNX010000260.1 GCA_028288385.1 Spirosoma sp. | reverse complement strand
GGAATTAACCGTGAAGCTGCCCGACACCAATGAACAGGTGCGTGTTAAGGTATTGCTAACGCCCGCAAAATAGTCAGTTTGTTTTACCGTCGGTATGTAGTGGCTACGTACCGGCGGTAAAACTCGCTAATGCCTCCACTGACTTACGTATTAAACTCATTACAAGCATGAATGTAACGTCTAGTAAAGTAGAAGATATCACCGTTATCGAAGCATCTGGTAACATCGACAGTAAGACCGCTCCTGAGTTTGAACGAACCGCGCTCGCAGCTATTCTGGGGCAAAGCAAGGTCATGATTGACCTGACTAATGTTGAGTTTTTGTCCAGTGCAGGTTTACGGGTGCTGCTGATGATTTATCGTCAGGTGAAAGCCAAAAATGGCAATGTAGTGTTGGCAGGCACGTCCGAAGAGATTCAGGATGTCATGTCTAACACAGGATTTTTATCCTTTTTCATCACGGTCGATACACCTCAGGAAGGTCTAAAAACCCTAAAAGCCGCCTAATCATGGTCGATAACCGAATAGACTATTACCCTACTCACGAACATGAAGGCATTAAGTTTCGGCGGGGCCATGCATTGCCCTTTGGCGCCACCATGGTAGCAGATGGAGTTAATTTTAGCATTTTCTCCAGTACATCAACCTCCTGCACGCTTGTGCTTTTTGAACGGGGTGCTCCTGAACCATATGCAGAAATTCCCTTTCCCGACGAGTTCCGAATTGGCAATGTGTATTGCATGACCGTTTTTGAACTAGACTACGAACGGCTTGAATACGGCTATCGAATGGATGGTCCCTATAATCCAGCGGCCGGTCTGCGCTTTAATAAATCAATCATTCTGAGTGACCCATACGCTAAAGTTATCGGGGGGCGCGACAAGTGGCTTGCTAAACCGGATTGGGACAACGTATACCAGTACCGTTCGCGATTGGCTTTTGAAGACTTTGACTGGGAACATGACCACCCCTTAGAAACGCCTATCGAGGATCTGGTGATCTATGAAATGCATGTACGGGGCTTCACGCAGCATGAGTCCTCGGGGGTTAAGAATCGTGGTACGTTTAGTGCAATTAAGGCCAAGATTCCATATCTGAAAGAATTAGGCATCAACTGCGTTGAGCTCCTTCCCATCTATGAATTTGATGAGTGGGAAAACAGTCGTATAAGCCCAACAACTGGCGAAACACTGGTTAACTACTGGGGTTACAGTACCGTCAATTTCTTTGCACCCAAAGCGGGTTATGCCGCAACCGGCAAGTTTGGCATGCAGGTTGACGAGCTAAAAACACTTATTAAAGAACTGCACAAAAACGGCATTGAGGTCATGCTGGATGTCGTTTTTAATCACACAGCCGAGGGTGATCAACGGGGTCCCACAATCTCATTCCGCGGAATTGATAATAAGGCCTATTACATGCTGACGCCTGAGGGGTATTATTTCAACTACTCCGGTACGGGCAACACGCTAAACTGCAACAACCCGGTAGTTCGGAATATGGTGCTGGATTGCCTGCGGTACTGGGCTTCTGAATACCATATCGACGGCTTTCGATTCGATCTGGCAGCCATTCTGGGGCGGGCACAAGACGGGAGCCCACTCAGCAACCCTCCCCTGCTCGAATCTCTAGCTTACGACCCCGTACTGGCCAAGTGCAAACTGATTGCCGAGGCCTGGGATGCGGGTGGCCTGTATCAGGTTGGGTCATTTCCTGCTTACGGACGCTGGGCCGAATGGAACGGTAAATACCGCGAAAGCATGCGCAAATTCTAAAAAAGTGATCCGGACTAGGTAAATGGCATGATTCAGCGAATTATTAGTTCGCCGGATATATATGGCCAGCGGGGCCCAACGGCCAGCATTAACTTTGTTACGTGCCATGATGGCTTTTCGCTTTACGACATGTTTGCGTATGACCAGAAGCATAATGAAGCGAATGGCGAGGACAACAACGACGGTGCCAATGACAACAACTCGTGGAACTGCGGGTGGGAAGGGGAAACGGATGACCCAGCTATTAATTTTTTGCGCCACAAGCAAGTCAAAAATGCCCTCGCCATTCTGTTGGTTAGCCAAGGTGTCCCAATGATTCTGATGGGCGACGAAGTTGGCAAGACGCAGAAAGGCAATAACAATACCTATTGCCAGGACAATGACCTTAACTGGTTCAACTGGGTGCAAAAAGAAACGAATGCCGATCTGTTCAACTTCGCCCGGCGCATGATCCACTTCCGACGGCAGCATCCGGTGCTACGTAGTCAGTTATTTTTTCAGTACTGGGATTCGGTTGGTAGCGGCTTGCCAGACATTAGCTTTCATGGCACCAAAGCCTGGAATTGCGACCGGTCGCCAGGAAGCCGGTCATTTGCGTTCCTGTTAGACGGCGATCATGCCAAGCAGGGTATTGTAAAAGACAACACCATGTATGTTGCGATTAATATGTACTGGGAAGGGCTGCATTTTGAACTGCCTGTACTACCGTCCGAAACAAAGTGGTATCTGTTTGCCAACACCGACATGCCATCCCCTGGCGACATTTATGAACCTGGCTCCGAAGTACTCCTCAGCAACCAGTCTGAGTTTCTTGTCGGCTCACGTAGCATTGTCATTCTAATCAGAAAGTAGCGGGAAGAATACAGATTACACAACCAGTGCGACAATTCATCTTCCTTTATGATCTATTATTTAACCGTCAAAATCAAGCCATACTATGAGTTTTCACTTACAATCAGAAACTAAAAAAATTGCTAAGATCACCCTGACGGGCGAAATTGATTCGCTGTCGGCCCGAGAGTTTCAAAAGGAAATTGAGAAGTTAGCGGCCGAATCGCCCGACGAACTGGTGCTTTTTGTGGAAAACCTAACCTTCATGTCTTCGGCCGGACTTCGGGTCCTGATTTTTGCCAAACAGAAAATAGGGACCAATCTGGCTATCTTTATCGTCAAGCCGCAGGAGTCAATAGTCGACACGCTGGAAAAAACCGGCCTTCAACACAGCGTCAACATCGTGGATCAGTACCTCTAAGGTCGAACCGTTCGGGTTCGGCCCGGTGGGAGCGTATTCGCCTGACTGTGGCCCGGTTAAAGACGGGTACTGATGATGAAGAAGAATAAATGGAAACACTTATGCGGGCAGTCAACTGACCCTGCCCGGCAGTAAGGCTTCCTGACAAGCCACAGTTTAGCGAATAGACTCCCACCGTCCCAAGTTTGGATAGGTGTAACTTCTGAATTCTATACCGATGGAGCGTAAAACGTTTCCGGGGATACTCGATTCACTTGAGGATATCCGGCAGGTTGTTAAAGAAGAATCTCAACGGGTCAAGCTGTCAAAAAAAGCTACGTATAATCTGTTACTGGCCGTCGATGAGATTGCCACCAACATTATTGTGCACGGCTATGAAGAGACAGGGACTCAAGGTACCGTTGATCTGATTATAGAGCATACAGACGGGCAGCTCAGCGTCATTTTGGAGGATGACGCAACCCCTTTTGACCCGCTGAAGCGCGAGCTACCCAAAGAAGATTTTTTTTCCATGCCGCTCGAAGAACGGCCCATTGGCGGGATGGGAATCCACTTAACTATCAATGGGGTAGACGAATTTCGCTATGAATTTGTCAACCACCGCAACCGGAACATATTCATAATGAAAACTGACGGGTAGTAATAAGTCCCCATAGCAGAGACTGACATCGCTGCTATGGGGACTTATTACCCAAAGCTGGTGCGTTGAGAGACCCAACATGATTCACGTTCATAACAAAGTAGCCTATTCAAATCCCTTTCCGGGCTTGAGGAGCTTCGAGCAGGAAGACTCTTATTTGTTCTTTGGGCGCGACAATCAGATACGTGACTTAAAAGAAAAACTTGCCGATTCGCGTTTTCTGGCCATCATCGGTTCGTCGGGCAGCGGTAAGTCATCGCTGGTTAAAGCTGGCCTAATTCCCCAACTGATTGACGACCAGTTAAGCCCGTCATCCCTAAAAAGATGGGAAGTGGCCTTTTTCAATCCCGAGGCTACTCCAATCCGGAATCTGGCCCGGGCCTTATACCAAACGCTGAGTAAACAGAATCGGGCCTTCGCCGACCGTTTTTCGCCCACTCAGGTAGAAACCCTGCTCCTGACAAACCCGCAGGAGGTTATGGGTTGGTGCGGAGATGCCAATCTGCTGTTTATTATTGACCAGTTTGAAGAGTTGTTTCGCTACCAGCAGCCGGCGAGTAACTACTCGGAGGTAGCGACGTTTATCGACTTAATTCTAGACTTTAGCTACCGACAGAACTATCCGGTCTACGTAGTGCTAACTATGCGCTCCGATTACCTGGATCACTGTACGGATTATGAAGGGCTAACCGAAGCCATTAATCATGGCTATTATCTGTTGCCCAAAATGAATCAGGACGAGATCCGGCAAGTCATTGCTACGCCTATCAGCGTAATGGGGGCCAGCATCGCTGACGAGCTTACAACCCGGTTGATGAATGACATCGGGACCAAGATGGATCAACTGCCGATTTTACAACATGCGCTCATGCGAACGTGGAATCACTGGCAGCATACCCAAAAATCTACCACTCCCATTGATGTCAATGACTACGAAGCCATCGGTACCATGGATAAAGCCATTACCCTTCACGCCGAAGAGGTTTATGGCAATCTGCCCGATGAAAAAAGTCAGGTGGCAACTGAAAAGCTTTTCAAAGCACTGGTTGTTCTGGACGAAGGAAACAAAGGAATGATTCGCCCAACACCGATAAGCACTGTCAGTGAGATTTCCGGCATACCACTTTACCTGCTCATTGACGTACTGAACCGGTTTCGGGAGCCCAGTGTGTCATTTTTAACCCCTTCTACAGCCGTCTACGCCGACCCGGAGGTAATCATTGATCTGTCTCATGAACGGCTCACAAATCTATGGGAGCGGCTTCAAACCTGGGTAAAAGAAGAAACAGAGTCAGCTAAATTTTATAAACAGGTAAACTACTCTGCTACCCTGTATCACGAAGGAAAATCTGGTTTATGGATCAATCCGGAACTACAGATAGGCCTTAAATGGCTCGCCGAAAACCGGCCTACTCAGGCATGGGCCAACCGGTATGACCCGTTTCTGGACCGCTCCGTTAATTTTTTAGAATACAGCCGGGACCAATACAATTTTCAGATTCAGAATAAGGAAGAACGACAATTGAACGAGCTCCGTCGTGCCCGTTTTTTTGCCATTTTTCTGGGTGTCAGCGCGCTCATTTCACTCCTCTTTTTATTGGTTTCGGCCGTGTTAAGGACGCAGGCCCAACAAAGTGCGGAAGATGCGCTCGACGAAAAAAAGAATGCATTGATTCAACGAAACCGTGCCGAAGAGCAGACTCGCGAAGCCATTACCCAGAAAAAAATTGCCGAACAGCAGGAAATCATAACGGGCCAGCAAAAGCAAATGACCGAAGAACAGCGAGTCATTGCCGTTCGCGAAAAAAAGAATGCCGAAGATCAGCAGGCGCTGGCACTGGCGGCTAAACGTAATGCCGAAAAACAGCAACAACTAGCCGTTGAGGCTCAGAAGAATGCCGAAGCGCAACGAAGCATTGCAGAAGAGGCCCAGCGCAACGCCGTTAAGCAAAAAGATTTAGCCGAGTCGGCTCAGGTCGTGGCCGAAAATCAGAAGCGAATCGCAGTAACGGCGCAGGGCTACGCCGAGCAGCAACGGGGGAAAGCCATTGCCCGAACGGTTGCCATTCAGTCATACCAGATGACCGAAAATTCCCAGGACGACTTGCCAGCGCTGCTGGCTATAGAGGCCTATAATCTAAACTTGAAAAATGGCGGACAGGTCGATAATCCAGATATTTTTAACGCCCTGGCCAGAGCAGCTGATGTCCGCACGGTATTACGTCGGCACACAGACGTAGTACGTACCCTGGCCATACAGCCCGGTCTGGTAGCCTCCGGAAGCGACGACGGAACAATAAAGCTATGGGCCTATGACAACCCCGCCCAAGTACCCAGGTCCTTGAGTACAACCAGCAAAAACCCCGATGGGATCCGTGCGATAGAATTCGACAAAGACGGTAAAACGCTATATGGTGCCAGTGAGAAAGGTATGATCTATCGGTGGAACATCGCCCAGCCCGATATGCCTCCTATTGCGATAAAAGCACATAACGGCCCTATTCTGTCGTTGCTGACTACATCTGGTAACAACCAACTCATTTCGGTTGGTGCCAATGGTAACGTGCGTAGCTGGAAGCTAGCAGCTACTGGAATCGATTCGCTCCAGAACGTACATACGGGTTTTGCTATTTACTGCGCCCGGCTTACTCCCGACGGTAAGCGGCTGGTTTGTGGATCCGGAAATGGACAGATAGTGAGTTTCATGCTGGCCGATCTGAAAAAGAAACCCGACGTAATCATGCGCCGGGAGTTTGGAACTCGGGTAACGGCACTGGCTTTCAGTCCCGACGGCAGTCGGCTCATTACGGGTAATTCGGCTGGGTTGGTTTATGCCTGGGGCTTTAACAACTACGAACCCGAAACATTTGGGAGTCAGCTTTCAGGCCGGCATACATCCACCGTGAACGATATTGCCTTTACGCCCAATGGAAAACTGCTGGCAACCGGCAGTTCTGACTGGTCCATCCATCTTTGGAATTACGGCAGTCTTTCTGAGCAGCAGCAGCCAATTGTCATCAACGATTTCGATTCATGGGTTCTGGGGATTCGCTTTACCAACGACGGCAAACGGCTGATAGCCTGCGGAGCCGATAAGACAGTTCGTATCCGGAATGTTGATACAGCTGATCTCTATGCTGAACTGCAGAAAAAAGTAAAACGCAATCTGACTAGTGATGAGTGGAATAAGTTCATCGGCAAAGACATTCCCTACGATAAAGTAAAGCCTTAATCATCCTGATTTTAATCTCTTGGATTTTGTTTTAATTACCAGCGTGCCATGACTTTTTTTCATCTCATTCGTCTGTGTCTGATTTTGCTGTTACTCGGGCCGGGGGGTCTGGAAGTTTTGGCTCAGAACAATTGTGATGAGCTGGTGGCCATTCCTGAAGCAGAAAAGAAATACGCTACGGGTAACTTCGATGAAGTATTTGCGCTTCTCGCCCCTTGTGCCGAAAAGAGTTTTACCGAAAATGCCCGGATACAGGCACTCAAAATTTTATCGATGACATACTTAGCCATCGATTCCTTACAGCAAAGTTCACGTGCCATCAATCAACTGCTGGCGCTGAATCCTAAATATGAACCTGACTTTGGAAGCTCACCCCGTTATAAAGCCCTTTTTCAGCAGGTACGCGATTCACAGGACCAGATTGTCCAGGTAACGTCTGTATCAAAAAAAGCAGAAAACCTTCTATACGTACCGGCCACGGTGATAGTCCTGACCAGTAAAGATATTGTGCAGCGTGGTTACCAAAGCCTCGAACAGGCGCTGCACGATCTGCCGGGTTTCGATGTCATGAAGGGCAATGGGCCTGGCTATTCCAACTTTTACCAGCGCGGCTACCGATCCACCTCTAACGACCGGACGTTGATGCTCATAGACGGAGTTGAAGAAAACGATCTGGCTTCCAGCAACATTCCTATCTCCCAGCAATATGCCCTGTCTGATATTGATCGAATCGAAGTCATATACGGCCCGGCCTCAACCATGTACGGCGCCAATGCGTTCGTGGGCGTTATCAACATCATCACTAAAAGCTTCCGGAATCTGGCAGGACCCAGTCGGCAACTGGCCTTTACCGGTCAGGCCCGCGCTGGTTCGCTAAACACGCAGTACCTGGATGGCGTGCTGACGGCCAAAACACCCGATGTAGCTCTATCACTTACCGGGCGGGTGTACCGATCCAATGAGTTGAATTTGTCCCAGTATCCAGAATGGAACTTTGACGCCCGAACAGCAGCAGATTATACCGGTCAGATAAACCTGACCGGCACCGACGCTACGGGCAAGTATCTGGCTCAGCAATACATTGATCGAACAAAACTAACCAGCCGGTATCCAAACAGCAATCTATATTCGGTCACTTATGCACCCAATGGAACCACCGCTACCGAACTTAGCCTTACGCCACAGGGTGCGCAACGGGCGGCTACCCTTGACAATAACCTGTTTGGCAAAAC
>JAQBNX010000756.1 GCA_028288385.1 Spirosoma sp. | reverse complement strand
GGCGCAGTTTAGCGCGGCGCCTCTTGTTTGCAAGAAGAAAACCACAAGAAGCGCTTTTTTCTCCTTTTTAAAAAGAGCGTCCAATCTCCAGTGAAAATGTCGTATTGTTACGCGATTGCTCACCCTTGATGAAGTTGGGTTGGTTGGTCGAGACGTAAGTGGCGCGGCCCGTGAGCACAAACGAGCGCGACAAATCGTAGGACAACGCGAGGCGCGCGACCTGCTGACGCGAAAAGCCGCGCCCACCCACCGGGGCCGGATTTTGGTCTTCGGCGTTGATGTCAACGAACTGCGCCGAGCCGAATAGCGTCAGGCGCGGTTGCAACTTGAAGTAGCCTTCGGCGCGCAAACTTTCCGCCCCGCCGAAGGTGGTGGGGAAGACGGGTGCGATGGGAAGGCCGAGCGGGGCGCCGCGATAATAATATTCGTAATCGGCGTCGCGGGCGGCGTTCAAAAACGCCAGATAGGAAATCGAGTTCAAGCGCGAGTATTCGAGCGTTAATCCGGCGCGCGCGATATCTTTCGGATTGAAGAGTTGTACTCCGATGGTGCCGCCGTTGCGGTTTTCGATGGGGTTATTGGCGTTGAAGGACAGGTCGTCGAGGACAATTTCTCCGTAGGTGCGAATGCCGCGCGCGACGGCGGTTTCGGCGTAGGCCGAGACAACGGCGTTGGTGCCACTTTCGCCGCGCGAGAGGGTGGGACGATCAATAAGATAGAGCGAAATCGGGGTAAAGGCACCGATGAAGTCTTTGGCCTTGAACCCATTTTTGGGTGCCAGCAAGGTGTTGGCGATACCAACGCGACCGGAATTGCCAATTTTTACGCTCAAGTTCTGGCCATAGAGCGAGCGTGAGCCGCCCGCCGGACCTTTGCCCAGAGTCGCATACAGGCTCTCGAAGCGGTAGGAGCCGCGCTCGAACTTGGTGGAAAGCGAATCGAGTCCGCCTGACGCGTCGCTGAGGAGCGACGTGCCAAAGCTGCCAACGCCCCAATAATACTCTTTGCGTCCCAGTTCCACCGTCAGGCCGCGAAGGAATTTCCGAGCGTCGTAGGAGAGGTAGGCTTTGCGGAAAGTTGTCGGGTTCGAGCCACCGTCCTGGGGGCGTGTTCCCGAATCGACCGAGGCGTAGAAGTTCAGGTTGGAGCCGATGGTGCCGGACAGATTGATGCGAGCATCAATGCCGGTTTTGTTGCGGCCCGCGCCGTAACGCTCATCGAAGGGCAGCAGCGAGGCCGAGCCGGTGTCGCCGCCAACTACACGCGCACGTGTAAAGCCCGAAACGCTAAGCGACAAACCGCCTTGCGGGGCGAAATTTTCCAGGATTGAAGTTGTGACGCCTAAATCGAGCAGATCCTTGCGGAATTGGCGCGTCAAGATGGCGAGATCGGCGTTGGCCTTGCCGTTGTTGTCGCTGTCGGCGTTGCTTAGAGCTTCGCGGATGAAGCCCGCGATTTGCGCGCGCGACATGATGATGTCTTCGGCGTAGCGATGGCGACGCGCGCCGTCGTCTTGAAACAGGCGAGCGGGCTGCGACTTAATCAAGCCCTTGGCCGCGAGGCTGGCCAGAAGTTCGTAGGTATTCTCGGCTTTGGGCACCGAAGCGTTCGAGGCGCCGGTTTCAAAGGGTACCACGACGCCAGGAGTGGTCGAGGTTTCGCCGCCAGTGTTGGGGGTGGGAATGCCGGTTCCGGTTCCCGTGCCCGGTCCTGCTGCCGAGGGCATGACCGTTAGCCGGTCGGAGGAGGCCAGAGGCGCGTTCGGGTCGGAATAGACCAGAGTGCCCGTCGCGCTGTTTTGCTCGACCACGCTTAGCTTGACCAGAGCGACGATGGTGCCGCCGCGAAGCACGGGCAAGGTCTGGCCCGATTGCAAGCCCTGCGCGAAGCCCGCGCCCACGGTGACGGTCCCATCGTTGATGCTGGCTATACCCACTGTGGTGCCGCCGGTCATGTTCATCGCGGGCGTGGTGGTTACGTCCGGTGTGGTGGTAACTGGATTCGGCACCACTTCGACGGGAGAAGGCGGTAGGGGAGTGGGAGCCGGTACGGGCACAACTGGAACGACGGGCGCGTCGGGCACGGTTTCGAGGTCCACGAAGCGCACGGTTTCGCCCAGGACGGCGGCGCCCGGAGCCAGGGAGATGACGCGGCACAGCGAATCATCTTCGCGCACCTGCGTGATTTGAACGCGCAGCACTTCGGCCCCGCCCTGCGAGAGCGAGTAAACGGCGCCCAATTGCGCCCCCTCTTTGCGCCCGATGGAGACGGTCGCCGCTTGTGCATCCACCGCCGAAACCACAGCGGTTTGAGGGGCTGCGAGTGTGGCCTGGGCACGGGCGTGGGGAGTGAGCATCGGCGACGCGATGGCGCCCGAAAGTACCAGCAACGGGAGCAGGACGCGTTGCGAAGGACGGTTGAGATTCATAGAAGGCTGCGGTCTCCGCGCACAGCGATACCCAAAGGACCACCGAACGCGCAAATTATCGGGCGCGAGTTTGGCAAATCGGCCCCTTCGTGGCAAAACATCCAGGGGATCGGGAGGCTGGCAAACTTCTTACTTGATGTCACCTCGCCTGAACCGTGCCGATTGCTGTTTGCTCATTGTGGATGTGCAGACCCGACTGCTCCCCGAAATGTGGGAGGCGCAGCGGGTGGAGCGCAACATCCGTATGCTGGCGCAAATGGCGCGGCGACTGGGTATTCCCATCGTGGTTAGCGAGCAAAACCCAGCAAAGCTGGGGACGACGTGCGCCTCGATTCGTGAAGCGATTGGAGAGTTCGAGGCGTGCGCCAAGATGCGATTTTCGGCCTGGGATGCCGTCCAGGACCAGATAGACCGCCCGCAAATTTTGCTGTGCGGTTTAGAATCGCATATTTGCGTGAGCCAGACCGCCCTCGATGCTCTCGATGCGGGCAAAACTGTGTTCGCGGTCTACGACGCCATCTCGTCGCGCCAAAACCCGAACCGTCAGGTCGGGTGGGAGCGCATGAAAGGGGCGGGGGCATTGCCCAGTTCGACCGAAGCGGCTTTGTACGAATTGCTGGGAGAAGCCGGAACGGACGATTTTCGCGCGATGCTTTCCCTCGTGAAGTAGGCCGGGAGCGCGAGGCCAATCGGAGTTGCTTATGAAACGCTGGATTTCTTTTTCGAGTCACCTCTTCGCTGGCGTCACTAGTTTCGTGGCGCTTATGGTGGCCCCCGTTGTCGCTTATGGCGCTGTGGCTTTGGCGCGCGGCTGGCAAAGCGGCGACGCTGGCGATCCCTCGTCAATTTTCGTTCTGCCCTTGCTGTCGGGTTTGGGCGCGGGCCTGTTTTCGGCGGTCGCGGCGCCTATGCTTTCAGTTCTGGCTCAGAAATGCACACGGCGCTTCGGGTGGAGTGGCGTTATGTTTCCCGCTCTGCTGGCTTGCGGCGCGACCTTCGCCCTGGCGCTTGGCAACTCGCTGCTGGGGTGGCAGTGGGCGCCCGCGCTCGTCATCGGGGGTGGGGTCGCGCTTGGCGCGGCCTTTAGTGCCTACTGGGTGCCGCTGCGCTGGGCGCAAAAGGTGCTGGCGGGGCTGGATGCGAAAACCATCGCGCTCCGCGAGCGTTGCCAGCACCAGTTCAAACCGCTTTCTGTTCCGGCTTCGCCGATTTGGGAGACAGGACCGGAGAATGCTGGCCCCACCTCGGAAAAGAAAACGTGGCCCGAGGGCCGACGCGTGCGGGTTCAG
>JAQBNX010000316.1 GCA_028288385.1 Spirosoma sp. | reverse complement strand
TATTGTATTGGGCCAATAACCAACCATTGACAGGTTCGTCGAGCACTAAGTTCTCTTTCTTAAAATACCGCAGCGCGTTTTCTTTACTCAACGCCACGGTGGGGAGGTTTTGATTGATGGCGGTGCTTAGAGCCAATGCGTGTGATGGGATAAAGTCCGTTCCTTTAAACTGGCCAATTTCCAGGCCGAAGCCTTTGTTCTTCAGCGCTACGTCTAACCCTAAAAACTGCTTTTCCAACGCTTTCGGCAGTGCCATTACGTCGCCGTTCGGTTTTTCCCATAGTGAAAAGTCGTCTGGGTTCTGGAGCCACCTTGCGGCAGAAGCGGCTTCGCGGGTTCGCAACGCCCTTATGCTGCGGAACGTGCGGGCGTCTGCTTTCAGAGTCGCGGTGAACGCCGTTTTTTTGAATGCACTGATAAAAAATCCTTCGCCCCGAACCTGGTGCGGGTAGCATTGGTAACCCTCCGGCCCATCTATATCTTTCCTGATGATATTCCATTCAGGCTGCAGCACGAGTGGATAATTGCGAAAACCATTTTCTGCCAGATACCTGACATTCTCCCTATTTTCGTCATCGTTATAGGTGCAGGTACTATAGATAAGCGTACCGCCTGTGTCGAGCAAGGGAGCGGCTGCGGCCAGAATGCGTTTTTGCCGGGCCGAACACATTTGTACGCTGTCTGTAGACCACTCATTCATGGCATCGGGGTCTTTTCGAAATAAGCCTTCACCGGAGCAGGGCGCATCGACCAACACTACGTCGAAGAAACCAGCCAGGGTGGCCAGCTCTTCGGGGTCATGGTTACTCACTACTACGTTTGGATACCCCCATTTATCGATGTTCTCCCGTAGTACCGACACGCGGCTACGGATTACTTCGTTGCAGATCAGCAAACTATCCGGATGAATGGCCGACGCCAGCAGGGTACTTTTGCCACCCGGAGCCGCGCACAAATCGAGCACCCGCAGCGGACGGTTGAGATTCACGGTTTGGCGCAAGACTTCGGCCAGCAACATGGACGAGGCTTCCTGGACGTAGTAAGCACCCGCCTGAAACAAGGGATCTAGCGTAAAGCTGGGCCGTTCAGGAAGGTAAAATCCTTCGGCGCACCACGGCACCCGCTCAAGAGTCGATGTATCGAATGCGTTTTTTCTGGGGTTTACGCGAATACTCACTGGTGTGGGTTGCGCCAGCGCAGCCTCGAATAGGGCATAATCGGCACCCAACTGCGTCTGCATCTGCTGCCGGAACGCCCCGGGCAGTTCGGCCATCGGCTCTCCGGTCAATGATCCATCGGTTGAAGATCTTCCATCTGAGCGTCGGTCCGGGCGTCTCCACTTCTTCTCGTTCATCGGTCAAAAATACGGAACAGTCGCCCGGTTTTTGTTAAACTTGCAGCATGCTCAACAAACAAGCCCACTTTGCCCGTATTAAGACACTTATTTTCGACATTGATGGCGTGTTCACAGATGGACGTGTCAACCTGCTGGCAACGGGCGAACAGTACCGAACGTTCGACATCAAAGATAGTTATGCCATTGAAATGGCTATAAAAGCCGGTTTTCGCGTGGGTATCGTTTCCTCGGCTAACGCAGACGGAGTTCGAACCTGGCTAGAAAAGATAAATGTAAAAGACATTTTTATGGGTGGACCATCCGACCAGAAGCTGAATGCTTATCTGGGTTATGTTACCCGCGATAGTCTTAATGAATCCGATATACTATACATGGGCGATGACCTCCCCGACCACGCGATTTTGAGCCGCCCGGACCTTCTTGGTACATGTCCGGCTGATGCCGTTGAGGAAGTAAAGGCCGTTTGCGCGTACGTATCGTCAAAACCAGGCGGAGCGGGAGCCGTACGGGACGTAGTGGAACAAGTGATGAAAGCGCAGGGGAAGTGGGCAGTATGATGAGCAGTTTACCCGAACGTGATCAGGCCGTTATCTGGCATCCATTCACGCAGATGCAAACGGCCCCATTGCCTATACCGATTGTGCGGGGCAAAGGATCGGTGCTGTATGATGCAGAAGGCCGCGAATACCTCGATATGGCCGCATCGTGGTGGGTCAATCTGCATGGTCATGCCCATCCCCACATAGCGCAGCGCGTTTCAGAACAACTAAATACGCTAGAACACGTCATTTTCGCCGGTTTCACTCACCAGCCCGCCGTTGAACTGGCCGAACGTCTACTGACCATCCTGCCCCCTAACCAGGCCAAAGTCTTTTATTCTGACAATGGTTCCACAGCCGTTGAGGTAGCCTTGAAAATGGCGTTTCAATACTGGCACAACCTAGGTAGGCCACGCCAGAAAGTAATTGCTTTTGAAAGTGCCTACCACGGCGATACGTTCGGGGCGATGGCCGTGAGCGGGCGAAGTGCCTTCACGGCTCCATTTACACCGTTTTTGTTTGATGTCGAGTACCTGCCAGCCCCCACAGCCGGAGAGGAGGCAACGCTTCTGGAGCAAGCGACCCGGCTATTTACCGACGACGTAGCGGCCTTCATTGCCGAGCCACTGGTTCAGGGTGCGGGTGGTATGGTCATGTACGATCCGACCCTGCTCAACAACCTGTATGAATTAGCCCGACGCCATAATACGCTTGTCATTGCCGATGAAGTCATGACCGGTTTTGGCCGGACTGGCCGATTATTTGCGTCGGATCATTTACAGCAAAAGCCCGATCTGATGTGCCTGTCAAAAGGCCTTACTGGCGGCACGATGGCCCTTGGCGTAACAACCTGCACCCAGGCCATTTATACCGCTTTTTTGTCAGAAGATAAGTTCAAGACCTTGTTCCACGGCCATTCGTTTACCGCTAATCCATTGGCCTGCACTGCCGCTTTAGCAAGTATGGACTTATTAGTATCTGACGAGACACAGACCAGCATACAGC
>JAQBNX010000309.1 GCA_028288385.1 Spirosoma sp. | reverse complement strand
ACGACCAATGCCCGGGGTATGGGCAGCGTTGTTATGACCCCCCAGGAAGGCCAGACGTACTATGCCGAAGTGCTGGATAACAACCAGCGCCAATTGGTGCCGCTTCCTCCCGTTGAGCGCGCAGGTTTTTGCCTGTCGGCCGATGCTGTTAGCGATACCAGCCGACTGCTGTTGACCATTATGGGGACCAACCGGCCCGCTACCGATTCTGTTTATATCCTGATTCAGCAACAGGGTCGGTTAGTCGATGGGCGAAAAATTCAGTTGCAGAGTGGGGTGGCTCGTGTGAGTTTACCTATGACACAACTGCCCCCCGGCCTGAACCAGGTTACGCTCTATGACGATGCCGCCCGCCCGCAGGCCGAACGCTTGGTGTTTTTGCCAGAGCGCGTGCCGCCCATACGTGTGGTGCTGGGCGTCAACAAAACTCGCTACGTACCCCGCGAGCAGGCTATCATGAGCATCACCCTAAATGACGATGGACTGCCCACTGTAGCTGCGCTGTCGGCTTCCATTACCGATGCAGAACAAGTTCCCGGCGATACGGCTGCGGCTACCATTCGTACACACCTGTTACTAACCGGTGAGTTGCGGGGGCGGGTCGAACAGCCCAATACGTATCTAAAATCTAATTCATCAGAAACCCGACGAGCCCTGGATGACCTCCTGTTGACCCAGGGCTGGCGACGGTTGAGTGGTACCCCCGCTACCGAACGGCTCGGGGGGGTATCGCTGACAGGGCGGGTGCTTGATGCGAAAAATAAACCACTGACAGGAGCCCAGGTCGTCGTGGCATCTACGGTGCCTGGCCAGTCATTTGTGCGGTCGGCGGGGGCCGACGAACGGGGACGGTTCCGACTGGCAGGACTCGCTATTGCCGATACGGTAAAACTGTTGGTACAACTCACGGACCGGCAACTGAAAGATATTCCGGCAAAAGACGCACGGCTGGTCCTTGAGGGGCCTCTCCGGTCATGGGAGCCCGATACGTCCAACATACTGCCCAACTGGACTTTGCTACGGACACAGTTGGCTGCGGCCCGAATCCGGCAGGAGAATGACGCGGATTTTTACCGGGACAAAAACACCAAATTATTGAAAGAAGTAACTGTGCGGGCGCGCAAATTTGATGAACGACCGGACGATATTAAGCGCCGAAGCTTACATAATGTATCGGATGGCACAATTATATTCGATGAAACGGCCACCAGGTTGCCCAATCTCTACGAGATGATTCGCGGGAGGTTAGCTGGGGTGAGCGTACTTCAGGGGCAAAATGGTGGCTATCGGGTGCTGGTTCGGGGTGTCAGTAGCATTATGGGTAGTACAACCCCCTTGTTCCTGCTGGATGGTGTACCCATTCAGGACGAAGACGGAACGGCCCTGCTGGCTTTTAACCCCGGCGATATTGAGCGGGTTGAGGTGTTGAAAAATGCGGGGTCAGCCGGTATTTACGGAGTTCGGGGCGGAAATGGTGTTATTGCCTTTTATACGAAAAGCATTCGGTCTGGCCAGGTAGAAAAAAAGCCGAAAGCGGGTATGATACCGCTGCAACTGATTGGGTTTCCATCGGTTCAGCGCGAGTTTTATGTGCCGCGCTATGACCCAAAACCTGAGGAAAGCCAGTCGGCAGCCTCATCACGAGTCGACCGCCGGGATGTGCTCTACTGGAAGCCGGTTATTCAGACGGATAGCCAGGGACGTACCCAACTGATTTTCCCGCTGTCCGACGTAGTCCGTACCTTGCGGGTTATGGTACAGGGCGTCACCACCGATGGCCGGCCGGTGGTAGGTGAAGCCTTACTACGTGTTCAGTAAGAGAAGCGGTCATGATTGATGAGCATTTCGTCAGTTGATAGGTTTCTATTTCTAGCCAGATCGCGGGATCTTAGCTAACTTGTGAGCCTAAATTTCAGCGAAACCGCCACTGCCCTCACTCCAGCGAAGTGGTCGCACCATCACAAACCTTTAATGGGCAACTTTTTGCATGACATCGACCTGGCTTGACTTCTGGCAGGAAAAGAATGAATTTGACGACTCCATGTCGGCTAACTACCGTTATTTTCTGGATCGGGTTGAAGAGTTTATCCCAATTACGTCGACTAAAAAAGTCTTGGATATAGGTTCAGGACCGGGTAACCTGGAAGATGCCTGGCACGACCGGGTTGCCGAAATTCATGGCCTCGACATCTCCGAACGCTACAATGCTATTGCCCGGTCTAAGCACGCGCACCACCCAAACGTTTTCTTCCATACGCTACCCGCTGATGACTACCTGAACTTCGGTCCAGTGGCTGGTCAGCAGTTCGATATTATTATTGTGATGAGCGTAGTGCAGTATTACCGTGATGCTGCCGAGGTTGAGCAACTGCTGGCGGCTATCAAACAGGTGGCCGCACCCGGTGCGCGAGCGCTTATCTGTGATCTGATTGTGGAAGAAAGCGTTCTGAAAGACGTTGTGAGTATTTTGGGGAGGTCGCTCCGGCAGGGGCAACTGCTGTTTATGCTGAAGTTATTGTTTCGGCTGCGTTTCTCCTCTTACTATAATGTCCGCAAGAACAATGGTTTCCTGGTTGTACCCGAATCAACGTGGCTGACCATGTGCCAACGCCAGGGGCTGAACGCCAGGTTTGTGTCCAAACCGCTGACCATGCAGCAGGAGCGCCGGAATTTGCTGATTCAGTTCTAACGTAACGTGCAGACCGGTTGACACGACAACGTTAGAGACTTTATGAGTTTTTATTAGATAAAAACGACGTCGTCGATGACCTCGGTACCCATGTCTTTGTTAACGACCTGAATGAGTTTTTGCTTGGCATTGACCAATTCACTACGTAGTGGGGCCGAGGTAATTTCGATATGGAGTTTGCGATCACGAACGTAGATTCGATTGGTGCGGGAAGCAATAGCGTTTCCCATCATACGTCCCCAGAATGCTTCGAGGTAGGTTTCATTGAAGCGACTCTGCAATTGATAATGTTTCAGCAATTTGCCAATGGCGTCCTTCAGCGAGGTTACACCAGCTACACGGGTAGCATTTTCACGATTGTATCGGTAAGGCTGATTCATGGGGCAGTAGGAGGCTTATCACAAAAGTAAACAACGCTACGACTTATCAGACACCCGGCAAAAAAAGAACCCTCTAAAATAAGGCAACGGTAACGAGCCGCTGTTCACACCATCGCCGGGTGTTTTTGCGGCCACTTATACGGTCAATAAACCTGTACAAACGTAACCTCAAGACATAAAATAACCACTCGGTTTGGTTTCCCGTCAATTGGGCTATATACTTGCACCATCAAGTCAATTACTACGCGCCACTTTACTGCCTTACCGGCGCGAATTGATTTATACAGAAGCGGGGAGAGATCAGGCTCTGAGAACCGCTGGCAACCTACCCCTCGGCAAGGTGCT
>JAQBNX010000253.1 GCA_028288385.1 Spirosoma sp. | reverse complement strand
AAACAGGACGTTCGCTCTCACGTACTGGTCCGTCAGAAGGCCGTTCGGTTGCCTTTGTCACGGGGAGTAGCCGGGGCATAGGCCTGGGCATTGCCCAGCACCTCGGCAATAAAGGATTCGATCTGGCTATCAATGGTGTCCGCGATGAGTCGTCAGTTGAGGAGGTGATTGCTCAGTTACGTAAGTCAGGCACCGACGTCATCTATTGTCAGGGAAGCATTGCTGATGCCGAGGCACGGATGTCCATGTTGGCCAAAATCAAGGCCCATTTTGGGCGGTTGAATCTATTAGTCAATAATGCGGGAGTAGCACCCAACGTTCGCGCCGACATCCTGGAGGCCACCGAAGATAGTTTTGATCAATTGCTGAGTATTAACCTCAAAGGAACATACTTTTTAACCCAGGCAGCGGCCAACTGGATGATTCAGCAAAAATCAGAGAATGGGGATTTTCAGGGGAGTATCATTACCATTTCGTCGGTCTCGGCCACGGTGGCGTCGGTTAATCGGGGCGACTACTGCATATCGAAAGCGGGTTTGAGCATGGCAACGCAGTTATTTGCTGCACGGCTTGGCGAGTTTGGAATTACGGTCTATGAAGTGAGGCCGGGTATTATCAAAACCGACATGACGGCGGGTGTAACGGCCAAATACGATAAACTCATCGCCGATGGGTTGACGGTGCAACCCCGATGGGGCTTACCCGACGATGTGGGGCGAGCCGTAGCGGCCATTGCCGGGGGAGGCTTTCCATACTCGACCGGGCAGGTATTTATGATTGACGGCGGCATGACCCTTGCCCGACTTTAGCCTTAGCCTACGAATTAAACTAGTTGATAACCAGGTTTCCTATTCCTAATAACATGTATAACCCTTTACCTTATCATGGAAAATATCCCTTTTTCCCGACGTAAATTCCTTAAGACGGCCGCCGTCGGCACGGCTGTTTTAGGTTTGCCCACAATTATTCCGAGTCGTGCGTTTGGCGCTAACGACCGGCTTCGCGTAGCGGTTATAGGCCTGAACGGACGTGGTAAAGATCATATTTCCGGCTTCTCCAATTTAACCAACGTAGAAGTAGCAACGTTGTGCGATGTGGATGATGTGGTGCTACAGAAAGCGGCATCCGATTTTGAGACGAAATACAAACGGAAGGTAAAAACGGAGCCCGATTTACGCAGAGTCTATGAGGACAAAGACATAGATGCGGTGAGCATTGCCACACCCAATCACTGGCATGCCCTGGCAGCCATATGGGCCTGTCAGGCCGGTAAAGATGTGTATGTAGAGAAACCCGGCTGTCACAACCTGTACGAAGGACGTAAACTGGTCGAAGCCGCCAACAAATACGGACGTATTGTGCAGCACGGTGTACAATTGCGGAGTTCGGTGGCCATTCAGGAAGCCATTCAACACCTGCGCGACGGGCTCATCGGCAAAGTGTATATGGCCCGCGGAACCGTCTATAAATGGCGGGCTGACATTGGCAACCTGGGCAACTCACCCGTTCCGCAGGGACTCAATTGGGATTTGTGGCAGGGGCCGGCGCAGGCACGTGAGTTCAGCAAAAACTATGTTCACTACAACTGGCACTGGTTTTGGGACTATTGCAACGGCGACATCGGCAACCAGGGAATCAACCAAACCGATCTTTGTATGTGGGGATTGGACGTGGGGCTACCCGAAGTTATTACGTCTGCGGGAGGGAAATTTTTGTGGAACGACTGCAAAGAAACGCCCGAAGTGCTGACTTCGACCTACCACTATCCCAAGCAGGGTAAGATCATTGAATTTGAAGTGCGCCCCTGGATGACGAACAAGGAAGATGGCGTAGAAGTTGGCAATATATTCTACGGCGATAAGGGCTATATGGTCATCAACGGCTATTCGGACTATAAGACGTTCCTGGGCCGTAACCGTGAACCTGGGCCCGCCCGAAATGCCGGTGGCGATCACTATAAAAACTTCGCCGATGCTTCGCGGGCCAGAGACAAGAAGATGCTGAACGGCCCCGTCGAAACAGCGCACCTGGCTTCTTCGCTGGCACACCTGGGAAACATTGCATACCGGCTGGGCCGCACCCTCAATTTTGATCCGCAGAAAGAAGTTTTTGTGGGCGACAAACAAGCCAATGCCATGCTTTCCCGCAAGTACAGAGCCCCTTACCTTATTCCTACCACTGTTTAACCCGACTGAACCCCTTCCTTTCCTGGAAGGGGTTTTTATATCTCCCAATCAATGATCAGTATCCCTGCAAAATCTCAGGTTCAGTATCTGCTTCAGCTTCCTGTTTTAGTGGCCGCCCTTGGTTATTTCGTAGATATGTACGACTTGTTTCTGTTTAGCGTGGTTCGGGTGCCGAGCCTGAAAGCGTTGGGCGTAACATGCGAACAACTATTACCCGAAGGCGTTTTTTTGCTCAATATGCAATTGGCCGGTTTGTTAATCGGGGGCGTTTTGTGGGGTATTATGGGTGATAAACGAGGTCGATTGTCGGTGTTGTTTGGCTCTATACTGCTGTATTCGCTGGCTAACATCGCTAATGGAATGGTCACCAGCTTAACTCAGTATGCCGTACTACGCTTTGTTGCCGGCATTGGGCTGGCTGGCGAGTTAGGAGCGGGTATTACGCTGGTGGCCGAGATCCTGCCCCAGAGATTGCGCAGCTACGGCTCCATACTCGTGGCTACCATGGGCGTTTTAGGGGCTATTCTGGCTTACTTCGTTGCTGATTTATTCGCGTGGCGGATGTCTTATTACGTTGGTGGTGGGTTAGGGCTATTGTTGCTCGTTCTTCGTTTTAACGTGTTCGAATCGGGTCTATTTCAACATCTCAAGGCAAAGCACGTAGAGCTTGGTAACTTCCTGACCCAGTTAACCAAACACCAACGGCTTAAAAAGAACGTCGTGGCCATAAAAAGATC
>JAQBNX010000742.1 GCA_028288385.1 Spirosoma sp. | reverse complement strand
CGACGCCCGGGAAGTTCACGTCGCAGTAGTACTGGATCAGCTGGTTGATGCCAGCAGCCACCATCTGCGCGTCGTCGTCGCGCAGGTCCGCCTCTCCGTCCTGCGCAGCCATTGCGCTGGCCCGGTTGGCCTGGATCTCGACGCTCTGGTTGTTGCCCAGCAGCGCGATGGTGATTTCCGAGCGGCTGAACATCAGCAGCTTCTCGTACAAGTCCGCGTTGGCGGTGCTGGCCACTGCGAGCAGTTCCACGCTCGCGTCGTCCGGCACGACGGCGACGGCGTCGCGCACCATCGCCTCCAGCTTGCCCGCCAGGTCGTCGACCTCTTTGGGTTGTGCCGATCGGGGCAGCTTGCCGACCGGCCAGGGCATGCCGTACTTCTCGGTGAAGGTGACCCAGAACTTGTAGCCGGCGCGCTTGAAGGTCACCGGCCAGAAGCAGGCGGCCAGATCCGGCTCACCGTACGGGTTCTCCCAGCTGCGCATCTTCCCCACCGTCACGAACTTCCTGTCTGGGACCTCGACCCCGCCCAGCGAGCCCACCTTCTTGAAGCGCAGCGCGCCCGTCTCGGGGTGGAACCCGAACCACTCGCTCGGCTTGGCGATCAGGTCCAGCGGGCCGGGCACGCCGTCGACCAGGCCCCACATCACCTCGCTGACGCGGTAGCCGAAGAAGGAGCCGTCCATCTGGTCACGCACGATGCGCTGCATGTCCAGATGGGCCAGCACGTTCTCGACGGCCTTGCGAACGCGGGCCGGCGTTCCCTTCGACTTCTCGTCGTCGATGCCGCGCTCCATCGCCAGGACGGCTGCCGTGCGCCGGCGCCTGGCGCCTTTGACCAGCGGGTCCACCAGCAGGTCCCGGTATGCCTGGATGTCCTTGCCCATCTTCTTGAGCACGGGGTCAGGGTTGGGCAGGAGGCCGAAGAAACCGCTGAAGTCGCCCGCAGCGACCCGGCTGGCAATCTGGCCGGCCAGGGGTTCGGTCTGTTGCGCGAAGGAGACAAATTCGGTGGGGGACACCCACAGTCCAGAGTTCATGGGTGCTTCATGGTTGAGCCTCGGCATCGCCGATGCGGTTTAAAAGCCTCCCGATACTCCAGGGAGGCCCGGGAGGGAGCGAGTTCGGGGGGTTGGCGCCTGGAAGAGCTGCAACGCAGCCCAGCCGTGGCGTCCAGCAAGTTAGCGGGCGCTGACTTATGCGGTTCACGACAGGTACCCCGAAAGCTGACCGGAGACCGAGTTGGCGGCCGGTCCCGGCCGGCTCGCGGCGAACGTCGGGCCCAGGTTGCCGTGCGCGGCCAGGCAGGCCATTGCCTTGGCCCAGAAGCGGTCGGCGTGGCCGTTGGCGTCGCTGTCGGCGTCGAACCGCGGCGCGCCCGTCGGGCTCGGGATCTTGCGCACCTTGTGCAAGTCGGCCCGCAGCTTCTCGTCGGCCATCGGGATCCGGCTCTTGCGGTCCTCGAAGCTCTGTTTGATGAGCGTGGCCATCTGCAGCTTGTTGGGGCCGGTGAACAACACGCCCTCGACGCGATGCTGGCCGTATCGCTTGATCGCATCTTCGACTGGCTTCTCGCCCATGCCGGTCTGGTCCATGCAGTAGCGCATCACGCGGTAGCGGCGCTCGACGTCGTCCTGCAGGGCGTCCATCTCGCTGAAGCTGATGCGCTTGCGCACGATGGTCTCGCGGTTCCAAAGCACGTCGCCCACCAGCTCGTCGACCCAGATCACGAAGTTGTCGCTGCGCCGTGCGATGTCCACGCCGACGAAGCACGGCCCGCCGGTGTAGTGCTCCGGGATGCCGGCGTGATCGTGCTCGACGCTGTTGAGCAGGTCGAAGGACAGCCAGGCGCTTGCCTCGTCCAGCCACTTGAGTAGGAACTCCTGGTCCCACGCGTCCTCGTCCATCAGCGCCTTGCGCATCTCGTCGACGTCGCGCGGCAGGCCCTCGGCCACCGCCTGCAGGATGTCGACGATGTGGATGGACCAGCCGCCGTCGCTGGACGTGGCGAGGTCGTAGAACTTGTTGCCCTTTCCGTTGGGCGTGCTGGTGACGCGCAGCTTCCAGCCGGCGCTGATCACGGGGAACAGAGCCGTCCAGATCTTGCGGCTGTCCTTGTGGAAGGCGAACTCGTCCAGGAAGACGTTGGCGCTGAAGCCGCGGGCGGTGTCCGGATTCGCAGGAAGGGCGGTGATCTTGTTGCCGCTGGGGTAGATCAGCTGCAGCGCGCGCCGGCGGATCCCCGACTCTTCGTCGTAGTAGTCGGCGTCCTCACGCAGCACGCCCAGCGCAGCACCGTACGCCGCGTTGTGCCGCATGATCCCTTCCTCCATCGCCTCGGCCGCCTGGCGCTCGCCGCGACTCAGGATCACCCACGGCGAGCGCTTCTTGCGGATCTCGGCCTCGTGGACGTCGTCGACGATCTCCAGCGTGGTGGTGAAGGTCTTGCCGGTCTGCCGGGCGAACTTCCCCAGCTTGAACCTGGCCTTGTCCTTCAACCAGCGCTGCTGGTACGGGTAGAGAAGGCCAGCGCTCATTGCAGGACGCTCTTTCGCCACGTGCGTCCCGTCTGCGAGGCCTCAACGAATCGGGCCGTGCCCTCAAGCCTTGCGACGGCATCCTCGGGCCCGACAACGGCGCACATGCCAAGCGCAATCACGCTGGCCAGCTTCATCAACACGTTGGCGACGTCCTGTTCGGACACGCATCCGCACCCGGCCACGTACTCCTCCATCGTGCGCAGCGCCAGCTTTTCGGCTTCATCGGACGTGATCACAGGGCGCCTTCGTAGACCGCGCGAACCTTATTGAGCATCGCCAGCGCGATCTCCTCGGGCGAACCGGTCATCTTCTTGGCCTCCGACTCGACGGCCTTGAGCTTCTCCGAGACCTTGGCGCGCACCTCGATGGCGTACCGCTTGGTGGTCACCGAGCTTCGGGCCAGGTCGGCGATCGACTTGGTCAGCTTCGTGATGTTCACCGTCTTCGGATCCACGTCCATCTCCAGCAGGACGCTGAACAGGCGTTCCTGCGTGAGGCGGATCAGCGCCTCGTTCATCGAGCCTTCGTCGTCTGGGCTGGCCTCGACGATGGCCTTGGCCTGGTCGGTGGCCACCTTCAGCGCAGCCATGCGCTTCTCCAGCACGGTGCCGTACCGGTGCAGGCTGCTCTTGCCGATGGTGTGACCCTGGGCCGCCAGCGCGGCGGCGAGCTGCTCGTAGTCCTGGAAGCCGTTGGCGAGCAGCGCCTGGTCCAGCCAACCGCGCAGCTCCTGGGGCAGCTCCAGCACCTTGGGTCGCTT
>JAQBNX010000285.1 GCA_028288385.1 Spirosoma sp. | reverse complement strand
CTGGCTGATGCTTTGCTGGACTATGTTTCTAAAAAAGAAACATAGTCCAGCAAAGCCTCAGCCAGGCGTTACGTTTAGTGAGCCAGATAACAGCGGCACTAAACACATTCGTAAAAAGTAAGCGTCTCAAACCAACCCATTAACTATGTTGGTTTGAGACGCTTACTTTTTACGAATGTATTATTGGTCAATAACACGCCTTATTTCAATTTTCCCATCTGCTCTACATTCCGGCGCGTATCGAGTCTGGCGGTTTGGGCCAGTTCCATCGATTTCTGGGCGGCCTTCTGCGCATCAACTGTTTTACCACCCCTGCGGTAGGCTTCAGCCAGTTCGAAATACAAGTCGGCCTGCTCTTTTGCCGGTGGTCTCATAGCAAGCGCTTTGCCAACCCATTTGGCGACGGTGGGTGCATCGACGGCATCAGGGCTGGTACGGTTGAAAAGCCGGGCAATGTAGAGGTATTCCGGCACTGAGAACTGATTGGCATTGACTTGGCTATCCATTCGCTCAGCCGCTTTGGCCGTTTGATTGGCGCGGAAATAGGCGCTTATCTCGGGCAGCAAAGTCCGGTTGGCGGCCACTTTAGTATCAATTCCGATTTTTGCCAAATCCTGCCGTATCTGCAAAACTTTAGCGACCGGATACTGCGCACCCCGACTGCTATACAGCGACGACATCAGAATATTTTCGGCTACCTGTTCGGCCAGGTCATCACCGTATGCTTTTCGGTACTGGTTCATGTGGCCCAGCATGTACTGAAACATGGGGTTCTCAAAGTCCAGCACGAGTTTTTGCATCGCCAGCCAGTTGGTATTATTGGCAAACTGAGCAGGCGACTGCTGGCGGGCATACTCATTCATGGCCGCGATGTTGGCCATCGTATCTTTAGTGACGCGGCTGAGCATGGCGTAGTCAATCAGAAAATTGGCCGATCGTTCGCCCTGCTGGTAGCGTGATTTCATGTTCTGGCCACGAGCCTTCGGATTCAGCGCATTGGTGCCGTGCCTAATCACCTCGTCGGCCGTGTTATTACTCAAGGCAATATGAACCAGATTCTGCTGTGGGTCGAAATACAGAAACAGGGGCAGCGACGGCACAAACAAGCGATTTCTAGTTAAAAACGCTTGCGTCGATGGTTGTGCAATGTCTACTTTGGTGCTAACAAACTTGCTGTTGTAAAATTTACCAACGCGTGCGTCGGCCAGCGTCGGCACGAAACTCTGGCAGGTATGGCAAGTAGGAGAAAACACTTCAACAAATACCGGTTTTCCCGTTCGCTGTGCTTCCTGAAATACCTTCTCGACCGGCATCGAGTTAAATTTAATCCCGGCCTGTTGGGCTAAGGCTCCATGGGCTACTAAGAGCAATAAGAATAAGGTTTTCATAAGATTTCTGGGGCAGGCAAAGGACCGCCAGTAGCAGCACCAACAACCGTCCTGCCTGCTGTATTACTGCTGTTGCTTTTGTTCCTTGATTTCCTCTTCCAGCCGCTTGCTCAAAATCCGGCAGGTGTTCTCAATATCGGTGGCCATGCGCTTATCGCCGGTTGCCGTAACGGCCGTATCCGCTATGCCGCTCATCATCTCGATCAGAAAGCGCTTCATATCAATAACCTCCATGTCCTTCGTCCAGAGGTCGATTTTCAACGTACTGTTATGGTAATGATCCCAGAGCGCAATGGCAATGGCCCGCGTGTCACTCAATCCCTCATTGGGATTGTCGGTAGCCTCCCAATATATTTTTTCGGGTACGTTCTGGTTGTCTAATTCAACCGCAAAATGAATGTCTGATTTTTTCATAAAGACAAGAAAGGGCTACAATTGTAGCCCTCAAAAGTACGAATTTATGCTTCGCGAAACCGCACGTTCCCCATTGTTAGCGGCTTCCGAACACGCGTTTCAGTAACTCAGTTACGCGGGCGGCTGGGTTTTGGCGAATTTTTTGTTCTTCCTGCGCCACCAGAATGAATAACCCGTCAACTGCCTTGCCCGTGGCGTATTGGGTTAAATTGGGATTCACTTTCTGCACTAGGGGCAATCGGTTATAGGTCGTCACTAGGTCATTGTAGTAGCGTGTGGCGTTGTTTTTCTTCAGGGTGCTATCGATGATGGGCGTAAACTCAGTAACTAGCTGCTGTCCCGATGTCCGGCGCAGGTATTGGGTGGCGGCATCGTTCTGACCGCGCAGAATACCCACCGCATCGCCAATACTCATGGACGTAATGGCTTTGATAAACACAGGCTTAGCTACCTTAGCGGCATCTTCGGCGGCCCGGTTCATGGACAATTCAAACTTATCGACCTGCGGGCCAAAACCAATTTGACGAAGCCGGGCCGCTACTTTCTGGGCTTCGGGAGGCAGCGCAATGCGCAGGAGCGGGTTTTTGAAATAGCCATCCGTGACTGAAGCCTGATCGGCCCCTTTGGTAATGCCGATGCGCAGGGCTTCTTTCAGGCCCGAGGCAATATCGCTGCCCGACAGACCGCCCAGAGTGGTGCCCGTGCCGCTGCCGGCAGGCTGCGTTACGGCGTCCAGAATTTTCCCTAATATACCACCATTTGTTTTTGGGCGAGTCGTCGTATCCTGTCTTGATCGGTCGGTTGTATCCTGCGCTTGGAGCGTAGTAACCGATGAAAGGGCCATCAGGGCAGCCACTATGGTTTTTATAGTCATGTCAGTTTGTTCAGGTTGATCCTACACGTAACGGCCGGTCGGCCTAAATCGTTTTTTCGTACTTTTGACAACTTATAATGGATAAGGTAAAAGGGAGAGCCAATATTTCTTTTAACTGGCCAGAGAAGGGCCGGTTTGAACCGCTTTTTCAACCTTTTGCCTTAGTCTATTTTCAACTAGTCCATGATCAATACCATCCGGGCCGAAGTAATCACCATCGGCGACGAAATCCTGTTCGGCCAGATAACCGACACCAACACGCAGTGGATAAGCACCGAGCTGACCAATATTGGCATTCGTACTGTCCGTAAATCATCAGTTGGCGACCAGGCCGACGCCATTCTCCAAATACTCCAAGAAGCGCACCAACGCGCTGACGTTATCATTATCACGGGTGGGCTGGGGCCAACCAAAGACGACATCACCAAAAAAGTGCTTTGTACCTATTTTGGGGTGGAGTTGGTACGTAACGAAACAGCGCTGGCCCTGGTCACGAGTTTCTTTGAAAAACGGGGTCGCGAGATGACTGATCTCAACCGGGGTCAGGCCGATCTGCCCGCTAATGCCCTTTACATGCAGAATGACTGGGGCACCGCGCCGGGGATGTGGTTCGAGCACCGTCTGGCAGACGATAACGGGGCAGACAAACCAGGTCGCGTGTACGTATCGTTGCCGGGCGTACCGTTCGAGATGAAGAACCTGATGACCCACCGGATTTTGCCCAAATTGCGCGATACGTTTCAGATGCCCGTTATCAAACACAAAATGATTCGGACTGTTGGTATTGGTGAGTCATTTCTGGCCGAGCGTATTGAAGCGTGGGAAGATGCCCTACCCTCCCACATTAAACTGGCCTACCTCCCCCACTTTGGCCAGGTACGGCTGCGCTTAACAGCTACCGGAACCGACGACGCCTTGCTTGAGCGTCAATTAGCCGAGCAGGTAGAAAAAGTTATGCCGCTAATTGAAAAGAACGTTTTCGGATTTGATGACGATGAACTGGAAACTGTAATTGGTCGGCTTCTGACGGACAAAAATTCCGGCCGATCCGGTGGAGAGCCGCTGACGCTGGGCATTGCAGAAAGCTGCACAGGTGGCTACGTATCGGCTCAGATTACGAAGGTGCCCGGCTCCTCTGCTTATTTTCAGGGCAGCATTGTTAGCTATAGCAACGACGTTAAGATAAACCAGTTGGGTGTATCGCCCGAAACGCTGGCACAACACGGAGCCGTTAGCGAAGAAACCATCCGGCAAATGGCCGAGGGTGTTCGTCATGCCCTGAAGACGAATATTGGGATTGCCACCAGTGGCATAGCCGGACCGGACGGGGGCACTCCCAACAAGCCTGTTGGCACCGTCTGGATTGCGTGTGCCACCAACAAACGTACTGTAACGCGCCTGCTCAAACTGGGCCAGTACCGCGACCAGAACATTCAACTGACCACTACGTATGTGCTGAACATGCTGCGGGAAGAAATTTTAAACGGATGATACACGGTGCGTGCTATAATTCGCATCCGGTTATTATGAATAACGTATCGTTCATCATTGATCATTGAAAAAGATGGCACTCATCGACATGGTTATGCCCAAAATGGGCGAAAGCATAATGGAATGTACGGTGATCGCATGGCTCAAGCAGCCCGGCGACCGGATAGAAGCAGATGAGTCAGTGCTGGAGGTGGCCACCGATAAGGTAGACACTGAGGTTCCGGCCCCCTGCAACGGCGTCCTGAAAGAAGTCTTGGTCAACAATGGCGATGTAGTGGGCGTGGGCGCCCCTATAGCCCGCATCGAAACCGAAGAAGCCGTTTTCAGTGACACAGGTTCTCAGCCAGTTCAGTCCCCTCCTGTTAATAAAACAGCAAAGGCGAATAACGCTCACGTAAACGCCGATGAAACACCAGTTGGCATTGGCGACGTTGCCAACTTGCCAGCAACTGAATCTAACTCCAGTACAACAGAAAAGGCCCCGGTGGATTTAAGCGAATTGACCGAAGACGTAACGGTGCTGGAATCGGCGCGGGAAATGGAGACCAGTATTCTGGCTATGAGTAGCAGCGGTGCGCCGGAGCGGGACAAAGCGGTTGAAGCATCGGCAACAGGGTTAGCAGAAAGCCCGGCTCTGTTTGCCGACCGCTTTTACTCACCCCTAGTCCTGAACATTGCCAAACAGGAAGGCATTTCCCGCAACGAACTCGACCGCATTGCTGGTTCAGGAGCAGGTAACCGTGTCACTAAAAAAGACATGCTGGCCTATGTTATTGACCGGGCCGAAGGCCGTCTTCAACCATCTTATGATCGTTCAGGAGGGGAATCGCAACCATCGTCGGTCAGCAATCAGCCTTTGCAGTTACCCAACCCAACGGCTGCGCAACCGGGCAATGGGAAGGCCAGCACATCGGTAAACGGGCAGACCGATATTATCCAGATGGACCGGATGCGAAAAATGATTGCTCAGCGCATGGTTGAGTCAAAGCATATTTCGCCCCACGTCAGTTCATTCGTTGAAGCCGACCTGACTCCCCTGGTGCAGTGGCGGACACGCCTGAAGGACTCGTTTAAGCAACAAACCGGCGAAAATCTGACCTACACACCCATGTTGGTGGAAGCCATTGTCCGGGCAATCAAAGATTTCCCGATGATCAACGTATCGGTCGAGGGCGATACCATTCTGGTAAAAAAGCAGATAAACATTGGTTTGGCCGTCGCCCTGCCTACAGGCAACCTGATAGTGCCGGTCATTCATAACGCGGACCAGTATAACCTGATCGGCCTGACCAGAAAAGTCAATGACCTGACAAAACGCGCCCGCGAAAACAAACTCACCGCCGACGACCTGTCGGGCGGTACCTACACCATTTCAAACATCGGTACGTTTGGCAACCTGATGGGTACGCCCATTATTTTACAACCACAAGTGGCCATTATGGCCTTTGGAGCCATTGTAAAAAAACCAGCGGTTATTGAAACGGCGGAGGGCGATTTTATCGGCATCCGGCAGTTAATGTTCCT
>JAQBNX010000280.1 GCA_028288385.1 Spirosoma sp. | reverse complement strand
CGGTGCAGGCTTAACCTATAGGTCTGTATAATTTAGTTGGAATTGAACACTATCACACGAAACATAAAAGTAACAAAATATTATCAATATACTAAAAATAGTACACCTAGTCTAGTTGAAAGTGTTATTTTTTTACCAAAAAAAGGGTAAAATATACACTTCATCGAATTCTCAAAGCCTAATTGGTAAACAAAAATAATATTTGTTCTGTCGAAAGGCCAAGAACATTTATTCCAAATTACCATCAGCCTATTCCTACAATCACTATCTTATGAAGGTCAATTTAAACGATGAAGAGGTAATTAGGCAATACCTTAATACAAGCCCAAACGATTGTTTCGAGACACTCTACAATCGTTACGTTGGAAAGGTCTATAACCGGTGTTTATCCATGACCAAAGACACCGAAAAAGCCCAGGATTTCACGCACGACATTTTTATTCGCATGTTCGCCCGCCTTGAACGTTTTGAAGAACGATCGTCGTTTTCGACCTGGCTATATTCGATATCCTACAACTACTGCGTCGACCAGCTTCGGGTTTCCAAACGCCTGTCGACAACCGCGCTCGACAATGACATCGACTGCCAATCACCCACCCTTGACGAAGCCGAACGGATGGAGTATAGCATGCAGCAGCTCTCGATGGCTATGAACACTATTGCCCCGCAGGATGCGCAAATCCTGCGACTGAAGTATCAGGATAACTTAGATGTACAGCAGATTGCAGAAAAAATGAATTTAAAAAACAGCGCAGTGAAAATGCGTCTGAAGCGTGCCCGGGATCGGGTCCGCCAGTTGTGTGGTGCGTCGGCCTTTCAATGCTAACCATAACTTATACGACCACTAACTGCCTTGTGCGGCTTTGCGCCGTTTGCCACTCATAAAAAAGCCACCCCTTAGCTGAGCAGGTGGCTTTCCCATAAATAAGCAGGGCGGTTAATCAATCGCCACTAGTTGTAGTGCTGTCAGCGTGGTTTTTCTTCTTATCGGCAACGCCCGAACCGCCAATACCAGTTGACTGGCTGCGTCGCTGAATTTTGTAATTACGGTCAGCCACATCCGTGGATGGAATGTGGTATACGGTTATACCGCCCGTTGGAACCTGATTGGGAGTCTGGTGCTTATAGTTGGCAACACTTGCCCCACTTGCTTCCGGCGACTTAACCACTACGCCCCTGTTCGTTTCCCACTTCCGAGCCTCAACTGCTTTGTTCGGATGTTTATAGTTATGGGTAGAATAAGTTGGATCATTGCGCAGCTTACCACCCGTACCATTGTCTTGCCCGCATGCCTGATCTACCATCATTAATGTGCTCAGGGCTATCAAATAAGAGGCTACTGCTTTCATATCTATTTCCGTGATTTTGTTGTCAATTATAGGCAATAATTAATAACAAAACCCTAAAATCAACTACTACATTTATAGTTTTCTAGATTTTTTCTGACCATTCTTAAAATAGACTCCGAATCCAAAGAACTCATTAGCGTTTGCCTGTCAAACCATTGAACATTCTTTACTTCGTCAGAAAAGCCAAATGGATCCGTTGCATCAGCTTCCAGCAGAAACCGTATGTCGTAATGAAGATGCTCTGGTACATCGCCCCAGGCCGGTATCCCGTGAATATCGACGTCGAAAACAGGAGGTTGTTTCGCCTGATTTATGACGAGCCGAAGCGAATGCAGGCCGGTTTCTTCCTGCGCTTCCCGAAGCGCTACGGCTGCCACATCGGGGTCACCGTCAGCATGGCCACCAGGCTGGAGCCACCGATCGAGTTTACGATGATGAATAAGAACTATCCGTTGTCGGTCGGGACTAATGGGGTTGCGCTCCACAATCCAGGCGGAAGCAGTAATATGGCCTGGTAGGTTCAATTCCGGTATACCGAGGCCCGGTATACCCGTAGTCAGCGTATTGACTTGGGATAAAGTATCAGTTACTGACAGCGACCGCTCAAAGCAGTTAGGATGCTGCTTAACAAAGGCAATGGCTGCCAGTGTCATAGCCTGCTCATGGGCATCGGCTGGCGTATGCTGATCGAGTAAATTAAGGAGTGATTGACGGTGCACAGGTTGGGGGTCTGCCTAAAAAGCCGCAATTTTGCCCTGTTATTCGGAATAACCGCAAAACCAACAGACTTATCTAATCATGCGTAAATTCGTTCTCAGTGGTGTAACCCTGTGCCTGGCGGCTCAGTTGGCCACCGCCCAAATCAAACTCCCCTCCCCCAGCCCCGGTGCCACCATCATGCAGACCGTCGGCACAACCGACCTGACGGTTAAGTACTCCCGGCCCAGCCTGAAAGGCAGGACGCCTTTTACGGATGCCTTTGTACCAACGGGCAAAGTATGGCGGACGGGTGCCAACCAGGCTACGGCTTTCACCACCTCAACCGACGTAATGGTGAACGGCAAGACGCTGCCTGCTGGTGAGTATGCAATTCTGTCGATTCCATCAATGGACGACTGGACGCTTATATTCAGCAAGAGTATGAGCGTAACGGAGCAATCCTACAAACAGGCAGAAGATGCACTGCGCGTTCAACTGAAGCCCACTAAGGGTGGTGAGAAAGTGGAAACGTTCACCATTGGATTCAGTGACGTTACCGACAGCACGGCTAAAATGAACATTCTGTTTGCCGACGTTAAAGCAACGGCAGACCTGGCCGTTAACACCAGTGCCAACGCTGCGGCCAGCGTTGACAAAGCCGTTGCCGAAAAGCCCGACGATCCGGCTGTGTTGCAGGCTGCAGCCAGCTACAACCTTTCAAAGGGACGTAATCTTGAGCAGGCGCTGGGCTGGATTGACAAATCCATCACGGCAAAAGAAACGTTCCGGAACCTGTTCGTGAAGTCTCAAATCTTAGGCAAAATGGGGAAGTTCGCCGATGCACTGCCCCTGGCCCAAAAAGCCTTAACGCTGGGTCAATCATCAAACGATGAATCATTCGCTTTCTTTAAGGAAGGCATTGAAAAGAGTATTACAGAATATGGCGCAAAAGCACCCGCCATGCCCACGGTAAAAGGAAAAAAGGGAAAAAAAGTTATGTAACTGTTCGGTCATGGCTGGTCAAACCTGATCACAGAGCGGCTGCCTGACCTTGAGTGGCCCTTTAATTATGAGTTACCAATGCCCATCGGAACCAACCCGGTGGGCATTTTTTGCTTTAAAGGCCCGGTAAACTGTCCACCTGCGGACAATAACTGTACGATTTCGGACGCCTACGATTATAAAAAAGCGGTCACTAATAGTCATTAGGGCCTTTTTGGCTACTGGCAGGTTGTTTGCAGGTTAAATCATACCATTAAGTACGGCATAGTATGCTTAAGAATTATTTGAAGATTGCCTGGCGCAACCTGATCAAGAACAAGGTCTATTCCTTCATCAATATTGGCGGGCTGGCAATCGGTATGGCCGTAGCCATGTTAATCGGTCTCTGGATTTACGACGAACTCTCCTTCAATAAATACCATCAGAATTACAGCCGTATTGCGCAGGTAATGCAACACCAGACATTCAATGGTGACGTGAGCACACAGCGGGCAAATCCGTATTTATTGGGGGAGGAATTATTGGATAAATATGGTAGCCAGCGAAAGGGGCGGTCTACCAGTAGGGGACCGTTTAAATACGTCGTGATGGCCTCCTGGATGGGCGATCATACGCTGGCTTTCGGGAAGAAAATGATGACGAAAAGCGGCATGTTTTTCGGACCACAGGCACCCGACATGCTGACGCTGAAGATGACCAGGGGAACGCGGGCGGGTTTGACGGAAATTAATTCGATTATGCTTTTGGAATCCGTGGCTAAAGCCTTTTTTGCCGATGCCGACCCCCTGGGCAAACTCCTGAAAATTGACAATCAGTCGGATGTAAAAGTAACGGGCGTGTATGAAGACGTGCCCAATAATTCAGATTTTAGCAAACTGACCTTTATTGCCCCGTGGGCCCTGTACATCAATAGCCAGACATGGCCGGAAAAACTAACGAATCCGTGGCGTAGCAATTCATTCCAGACGTATGCTCAACTGGTCGATGAACTGGACCAGCCTTCCAATATGGAGAAGGTTTCGGCACAAATCAGGGATGTAAAACTAAACCGCGTCAATAGCGCAGAAGCCCGCTTTAAGCCCGAGGTTTTCCTACACCCCATGAGCAAATGGCATTTGTATGCCGAGTGGAAAAATGGGGTAAACACCGGCGGGCGGATCCAGTTTGTCTGGCTGTTTGGAATAATCGGCGTATTTGTCCTGCTGCTGGCGTGTATCAACTTCATGAACCTAAGCACGGCCCGTTCGGAAAAGCGGGCCAAAGAAGTTGGGATTCGCAAGGCAGTTGGATCGTTGCGGAGCCAACTGATTACCCAGTTTTTTGCTGAGTCGCTCCTGGTCGTAGTACTCGCTTTCATCGTTGCGCTGGCACTGGTTCAACTCCTATTGCCGGCCTTTAACGTAGTGGCCGATAAGCAACTGACGATTTTATGGGCCAATCCCTTATTTTGGGGCTTGGGGCTGAGCTTCAGTTTCCTAACGGGCTTAATTGCCGGTAGTTACCCGGCATTTTACTTATCCGATTTTCAGCCGATAAAAGTCCTGAAAGGGACCTTCCGGGCAGGCCGTTTGGCGGCTCTTCCCCGCAAAGTGCTGGTGGTTGTGCAGTTTACGGTTTCGGTTACCCTCATCATCGGGACCATCCTGGTGTTCCGCCAGATTCAGCACGCCAAAGATCGGCCCATTGGCTATAGTCGGGCCGGTTTACTGACGGTGCCCATCAGTACTTCTGATCTATCCAGCCACTACAATGCCATCCGAAATGATTTGTTCAGGACTGGTGTGGTGGCAGAAATGGCGCAGTCGTCCAATGCACCGACCAACGTAATGGCGATCAATAATGGGTATGAATGGCAAGGGAAAGACCCGGCTGTAGAAGGCAACTTTGCTACGGTATCCGTTAGTCACGACTTTG
Organism: Spirosoma sp.; assembly: GCA_028288385.1. Classification (GTDB taxonomy): domain Bacteria; phylum Bacteroidota; class Bacteroidia; order Cytophagales; family Spirosomataceae; genus Spirosoma. Next base: position 1,035 of record JAQBNX010000280.1, on the reverse strand, counting down.
GGAAGACAGTAGGCTGGGAGTTTAAAGAGGGACGTGATTTTTCGAGGGCTTTTTCCCGGGATTCGTCGGGAATGGTGCTGAACGAGACGGCTGTTAAATTCATGGGGCTGAAAAATCCCATTGGCGAAACCGTAACCTGCGATGGCAAACCGTATAAAGTAGTCGGGGTAATAAAAGACATGGTGATGGATTCCCCTTACCAGCCCGTATTCCGCACCGTATTCATGTTGGACTACGGCTGGGCAAATGTCTTCAACATAAAAATAAATCCGGCCGTCAGTTCCCGCGAAGCCTTACAACGAATCGAGCCCGTCTTTAAGAAATTTAGCCCTGCTTCCCCCTTCACCTACAAATTTACCGATGAAGACTACGCCCGGAAATTTGGCGACGAAGAACGGGTTGGCAAACTGACCTCTTTATTTGCCATTCTGGCCATCTTCATCAGTTGCTTAGGCTTATTTGGTCTGGCTTCGTTCGTGGCCGAAGCCCGCACAAAGGAAATTGGCGTGCGCAAAGTGCTGGGCGCTTCGGTATTAAATCTGTGGGGACTACTCTCTAAAGACTTTCTGGTTCTAGTCCTGATTGCCTTTGGCATTGCGGTGCCCCTGGCCTATTACGTCCTCACTAGCTGGCTCCAACAATACGAATACCGCACCGACCTGTCGTGGTGGATTTTCGCCGTATCCGGAGCCGGTGCGTTGGCCATTACACTGCTAACGGTGAGTTTCCAAAGCGTAAAAGCCGCCCTCATGAATCCGGTCAACTCGTTACGTTCTGAATAATCCAGCTCCCTGACTCCAATGAAGACTCTTTTGGTCAGTACGGTATTGCTTCTCTCGGTGTTTGGTGCACTTGCCCAGTCAAAACCTGAGGAGGATTTAGCGGGTGTTCGCCAGGCATGCTTTGACTATATCGATGCGTTCTATAAGGCTGATACTACGCTGGCGTTCCAAAGTGTGCATCCTACGTTGCAAAAGCGCGGGTTTTCTTTCGACGAGAAGACGGGGGCCTATTCCAGACAACTGGAAATGCCGT
>JAQBNX010000268.1 GCA_028288385.1 Spirosoma sp. | reverse complement strand
GGCCGAACAGGCCGGAGCCGACCGGCAAACCGTCGTTGCTGCCTTTCTGCACGATATTGGGCATTTGTTGCCGCCCGAAGCCAGTCATGGATACATGGACGGTTACGGTACCGTCGACCATGAGAAGTTGGGGGCCGATTACCTGCGGCAGATGGGCTTTTCGGAGAAGATTGCGCTGTTGATTGAGAATCACGTCAACGCCAAGCGGTACCTGGTAGCCAAACAGCCCGATTATCTGGCCAGCCTTTCGGAAGCAAGTCTGAAAACGCTCCAATTTCAGGGTGGCCCGATGAATGCCGTGGAAGCCACTGCCTTTGAAAAACATCCTTACTTTGGAGAAATTCTCAATATGCGCCGTTGGGACGAACAAGCCAAAATACCCGGCTTGCCAACGCCCGATCTGGCGCATTATCTGTCGTTAATAGACCGCAGGTCTAATTGATTTTAGTGTGCTTCCCGTTGCCTTCATGAAACATTTTCTTCTTGGCATTATTCTCTTGTTTTCCCTAACTGGGTTTTCGCAAAAGACATACGTAACCCTGCAGGTACCGGGCCGGGCAGAATTTTGCCAAATCGACTCAGCCAGAAAGTCGGTGCTGCCGAGCGGGCGCTACGTGACTCCGGCGGGCCGAGCCATTCGCATTGCCAACGATCCGTTTGGTCTGGCCATTTCGGCTGATGGACAACGGGCCGTTACGCTCCACGACGGCTTGCTGACGGTGTTAAACTTACGCACCATGCAGGCCATCCGAGTGCCTGACTATGCCGGAAAAATTCCCCCTGTGCTGAAAGACGGTTCTTTTCTAGGTGTAGCCATGGCCACCGACAACCAAACCGCTTACCTCAGTAATGGTGACAAAGGGCGGGTGCTGGTTTTCGATACGGAGCAGTTGCGCACAATGGACAGCATCAGTCTTGATGGCAACGGCTATACTGATAGTTTCACGTCCGATCTCATCCTGAACGGTCACGAACTCCTGGTGCTGGACCGGGCCAATTTCCGGCTCGTGCGCGTCGATCTGGCCACCAAACGCATCACAGCATCTATCCCGACCGGGCGGCAGCCGTTTGGTTTGTCCATCACACCAGACAAGAAAACGGCGTTTGTTGCCAATGTGGGGCTCTATGCCTACCCAAAAGTGCCCGGCGTTACGCCCACAAACAAGGATACAATGATGCTTAAGTTTCCCGCCTACGGTGCCCACACAAAAGAGTCACGAGAGGGCGTGGAGATTGAAGGACGCCAGATTCCAGGCCTAGGCAGCCCACTTAACGACGAAGCCATGAGCGTCTGGATGGTGGATTTGACGACGAATAAGGTTGTGGCTAAATTAAAGACGGGCGTTCAGATCGGTTCCATGATTGAAGAGGCCGAAGTTGTTGGTGGGTCATCACCGAATTCAGTGGCCGTTGGAAGCCGGTACGCCTACGTCTCCAATGCAACAAACGACAATATCTCCATCATTGATCACAAGCCGGGCGGTCGTTCGCTACCCAAACTGGCTGGTACCATTTCGCTCAAAATTGACCCTCGTCTGGACCGATACCGGGGTATGATGCCGTTTGGCCTGACGCTGACAAAAGATGAAAAAACACTGTATGTGGCGTTGCTGGCTTTAAATGCGGTGGCCGTTGTGGATGTCTCAACGCGCAAAGTCTGGGGGCTGATTCCTACAGGCTGGGGCACAACCCGCGTGGCGCTCTCTCCTGATCAGACTACGCTTTATGTTACGTCGGCGCGGGGATATGGTGCGGGTCCTAACGGCGGTGCCGGATTCGTGAAACCACCGCAGGGGACTTATATAGGTGATATTCAGTTGGGCACGTTTCAGGCCGTTCGGGTACCAACCTCGGCTCAACTGGCCACCTACACCCGGCAAGTACTCGCCAATACCTACCAGACCGTCACCGTAGCCGACGATGGCCGTAATCCGCTGCCTGTCTTACCTAAAACGCGCGCGTCCCCCATTAAGCACATTGTATATATCACCAAAGAAAACCGGACGTATGATGAGGTTCTGGGTCAGTTACGCGCCGGAAAAGGCGACTCGACACTGGCCCGTTTTGGAACCGGTGTCACGGTCAAAAGCCGCATTGCTACGTCGCGCGGCATCAGCGGTCGAACAACCGACGTAGCGGGTGACTCGGTGAGGATTACAGCCGCGGATATTATGCCCAACCATTCACGCCTGGCCCGGCAGTTTTCGTTTTCGGATAACTTTTACTGCGACTCAGACGCCAGCATTCATGGGCACCACTGGATGATGGGCACCATTCCCAACGAGTGGATCGAAGCGAATGCGGCTTCTGCGGGGCGGTTCGATGCCTTCTCGAAAGCCCCCGGCCGCCGGTTTCCGAAGTCATCGGGCGGTATTGACCCGGAGGATTACAATGAGATTGGCGGGCTGTGGGAAGCCCTGGAACGTAGTAAGGTGTCGTTTTATAATTTTGGCCAGGTAAACGAATACGCCGGGAATTATGAGGATTCCTTCGATACGACCTTCGGGGCAGCTCACCCGGTGGTATTTCCCATGCCCGCAGCCGCTTTTCGGCACACGTCCAGAAACTTCGCGGGCTACAACACCAGCATCCCCGACCAGTTCCGGATGGATCAGTTTGAGCGCGAGTTCACGGCTAAGTGGATTAAAGGCAAACAAGTCTTACCGCAACTCCTGACGGTCATGCTGCCCAACGACCATGGCGCGGGTCCACGGCCAAACGATGGCTATCCATACCTGCATTCCTACATGGCCGATAACGATCTGGCGGTAGGTAGGATGCTCAATTTCCTGTCGCGCACGAAATACTGGAAAAACATGCTCGTCATTATCACCGAGGATGATCCGCAGGGGGGTGTCGATCACATCGACGCGCACCGGTCGCTGCTGATACTGGCCGGGCCTTACGTGAAACGCGGCTACGTGTCGCACACCCACGCCAACTTTGGGTCGATCCTGAAAGTAGTTTACAACATCCTCGGTGTAAACTATGTGAATCAGTACGATCTGACGGCCTCCCTGCTGCAGGATGTGTTTACCGACAAACCTGACTTTGGTCCCTACGATGCTGTATTGCCCGACAAGCGCGTGTTCGATCCACAGCAGGCCATGAAACCTTATAAAAAATCATTCGACTGGCGCAAAATTCAGAAAGGCCCCGAAATGGACGACCGCGCCGACCAGCGGGCTGAGCATTATCGGCAGCAGGGAGAAAAGTAAGACAAACCCTGCAAACGACCTTGTTCGTAAGGATAGGTGCAACAAAAAAGCAAATGAGTTAAAATGGAGAAGCAGCGTCAGAAAATGGGATGAATGATTACGCCAGGCACCTGATTAGTCGAAAAGCTGTTTGCTTCTTTCAGCGTGAAACGCCCTGAACCCCGAACTTTTTGATTAGTTTAGCGGGTACGGATAGCTTTCTATAGTAACTGCGATACGCTATCTTTTAATGAGACCCTTTCTGCTTTTCCTGATACTAACTGTAGTGGCCCCTGCTGCTTTTCCCCAGGCTATTGCATCAAAGGTCTATTCCTGGAATCATTCGCCCATTGTTAAACAACCGGGCCATGAGGAGCGGACGCTTCTGGCAGGTACTACCCGGGATTTTTCCAACGTAACGGTCCAGGGAATAACCTTATTTCCCAATCAGCCGTCGCAGCCCATTCAGGAGTTGGAAGAAGAAGCCTTA
>JAQBNX010000227.1 GCA_028288385.1 Spirosoma sp. | reverse complement strand
CATCAGCCCCCCCCACCCCTGTCGAAACGGTTGACAACCTCCGATATCTTTCTTACCGGTATCAAAGCCATCGACGTACTGGTGCCGCTCGAGCGGGGTGGAAAAGCCGGTTTGTTTGGCGGAGCGGGGGTCGGCAAAACCGTTTTACTGACGGAGATGATCCACAACATGGTGGGGCACACCAACGGGGTAAGCCTGTTTTGTGGTATTGGCGAACGCTGCCGCGAAGGGAATGAACTCTATCACGATATGAAGGAAGCCGATGTGCTTCAACATATGGTGATGATGTTTGGGCAGATGAATGAGCCGCCCGGTGCCCGGTTTCGCGTGGGGCATGCGGCTTTAACGATGGCCGAATATTTTCGGGATGAGGAACACCGCGATGTGTTGCTGCTCGTCGACAACCTGTTCCGCTTTATTCAGGCGGGTATGGAAGTGTCGGGATTGCTGGGGCAAATGCCGTCGCGGCTGGGCTATCAGCCAACCCTGGCCACGGAACTGTCTAAACTGGAAGAGCGCATTGCCAATACCGATGCCGGGGCTATTACGGCCATTCAGGCGGTCTACGTGCCGGCCGATGATTTGACTGATCCGGCGGCCGTACACGCCTTTTCACACCTGTCGGCCTCCATTGTTCTGTCGCGCAAACGAGCGAGTGAGGGACTGTATCCAGCCATTGATCTCCTGCAGTCGAATTCAAAAATGGGTATGCCCGGCATTATCGGCACCCGGCATTATACGCTGGCTCAGGAGATACGCCGGGTGCTGGTCCAATACGAAGACCTTCAGGACATTATCGCCATGCTGGGCATGGAGCAGCTCTCTACGGCTGACCGGAGTCTGGTGAACCGCGCCCGCCGACTGGAGCGGTTTCTGACGCAGCCGTTTTTCACGACCGAACAGTTCAGCGGCCTGAGCGGGAAGGATGTGAGTCTGGAAGATGCCCTGACGGGTTGCGAGCGGATTATGGCCGATGAGTTTAAAGACTTGCCGGAGAGTGCGTTTTATATGGTTGGCACTATTGACGAGGTGATTGAAAAGGCCCGTAAGCAACCCAAATCCGACGACACTAAGCCCAACGTCAAACCTAAACCGGCACCTGTTGCTGCCACCTAACGAAGCAAACCGATGATTGACGATTTCATGCACGTAAAGGTTTTGCTGCCATTTCGGGTGTTCATCGACATTCCGAAGGTTCGCCGGGTGGTGTTCGAAACGAGTGATGGGGCTTATGGTTTTCTGCCCCACCGACTCGATTGTGTGGCGGCTCTGGTGCCCGGAATTATTACGTACGAGACCGAAAACAACGCGGTTCATTACGTAGCGGTGGATGAAGGCGTGTTGATAAAAGCCGGTTCCGAGGTGTCGGTGTCGGTTCGGAATGCCATTGGAGGTATTGATCTGGGGAAGTTGCGGGAATTGGTCGAAAAGGAATTTATGGCGCAGGATGAAAAGGAACGGACAACGCGCTCGGCAATGAAAAAACTGGAAAGTGGCTTTATCTATCGACTCGAAAAATTCCACCAGGAGTAACCCGAGAAAAAAGAATGAGCTCTCTTACCAAAGCGTCGACAGCATGGAAACCACCCCGTCTCAGCGTCCCAATTTCCTCTTTCGCCCTTTCACTACGATGGAACCCGCAGACAAAAAAAACAAAACGCGCTTGAGTAACCAGGTGGGCCAAAAAGCAATCCGAAAACTGAATGCCCAGTCCGATGGCAAAAACGGTGTCTGGTATGGCTTAGGCATGTTCGGGATGATTGGCTGGTCGGTCGTGGTACCGGCACTGGCCGGAACGGCCCTCGGCGTCTGGCTGGATGAACACGAACCCCAGTCCTTTTCCTGGACCCTCACGCTGTTGGTCCTGGGGCTTTTTGGGGGCTGCCTAATTGCCTGGTTTTGGGTGACGAATGAAGACAAGAAAATGCATCAAACTAAGATGAAAAATGATGAATGAAACCGCACGTATGCTTGTGGCGCTGGTAGCGGGCCTGGGCCTGGGCATGCTGTTTTTTTACGGCCTTTGGCTAACGGTTCAACGAACGCTGACCGCCCGTAACCCCGCCCTCTGGATGCTGGGCAGTTTTTTGCTTCGGGTCAGTATCGTAGTGGCGGGGTTTTATTATGTAGCCCAGGGCAACTGGCGGCACCTGTTTAGCTGCCTGCTGGGCTTTGTGGCCGCTCGCTTCCTGGTCATCTATCTCACCCGGCTGGACGGTCAGAAACAACTGGCACACAAAAAGCCAATCTCTCATGAATTTTAGCTCCGACCAGGTCATTTTCTGGCAGTATAGTTTTGTGACCATCAACCTCACCCTGGTCACGACCTGGGGCATCATGCTGTTCATGGTGGTCGGGTCGGCACTAATCACCCGGAACCTGAAAACAGGGCTGCATATTTCCCGCTGGCAGTGTGCGCTCGAACTCATCGTGACGGGCATCAATACCCAGATCGAAGAGGTTGGCCTTAGCAAACCATCGACTTACATTGGTTTCATCGGCACCCTGTTTTTATTCATTGCCATCGCCAATACGGGCATCATTTTTCCGGGTTATCAGCCGCCAACTGGCTCCCTGTCGACCACCGTGGCCCTGTCGCTTTGTGTGTTTCTAGCGGTTCCTTTTTTTGGGGTTAAGAAAACAGGGGTGCTTGGCTACCTGAAAACATACCTGGAGCCAACCTTTATTATGCTGCCCTTCAACATCATCAGCGACATAACCCGGACATTGGCCCTGGCCGTCCGTCTGTTCGGTAATATCATGAGTGGGGGCATGATTGTGGGTATTCTGCTGAGTATTTCGCCCCTTGTTTTTCCCGTCCTCATGAACCTGCTAGGCCTGCTCACGGGTCTGGTGCAGGCGTATATTTTCAGTATTCTGGCCACGGTCTACATCGTGGCTGTGGTGTCAAAACCCGATAAGCAAGTACAATCAGTCGAAAATCAATAAGTACCCGAACCTATGGATAGTACAACCATCATTGCTATTGTTTCCATCATTACCGCTGGCTTCACTACGGGGGTTGGCACGATGTTTCCGGCCATCAGCGAAGGCAAATCCGTAGCAGCCGCCCTGAGTTCACTGGCCCAGCAACCGGATGCCTCATCGACCATTACAAGAACCTTGTTTGTGGGGCTAGCCATGATCGAATCGACCGCAATTTACTGTTTCGTGGTGTCGATGATCCTCATTTTTGCTAATCCGTTCTGGAATCACATTATCGCCAAATAAAGCGTTTATTATGCATATTAACTGGTTCACCGTCATTGCTCAGGCCCTTAATTTCATCCTGCTGGTGTGGTTGATGAAACGCTTTTTGTATACCCCCATTCTTGACGCCATCGATCAGCGCGAACAGAAAATAAAAGCTGAGCTTTCCGAGGCCAACGCCCAAAAAGCCGATGCTCAGAAAGAGAAGGATGCGTTCCAGCAAAAAAATAAGGACTTCGATCAGCAGAAGAAAGCCCTCATGGACATGGCTGTTGACCAGGTACAGACAGAGCGCCGGACACTGCTCGAAGCCGCCCGGCAGGAGGCAGAAGGGCTACAGGTCAAACAGCAAAAGTTGATGAAAGAAGCGCAACATAATCTGCAGAACGACATTGCCGGTAAGGCCCGGCAAGCCGTTTTTTCGATCACCAAAAAAGCACTTGCCAATCTGGCTTCGGTTGGGCTGGAAGACCAAACCGTAGCCGTATTTACCGAGCGACTGCACCACCTCAGCCCCGTAGAAAAGCAACCGTTTATCGACGCGTTTCAGTCGGACAAAAAGCCGATTGAGGTGCAAAGTGCCTTTGAGCTGACGGTAAAACAGCAAGCGGCCATCAAAACAGCGGTGACTAACCTGCTGGGGCTGGAGCCGGATTTCGTGTTTAAAACGAATGCTGACTTAATCAGTGGGATCGACCTGCAGTCAAACGGCTTTAAACTGGCCTGGAGTGTGTCAGACTACCTGACGGCACTGGAAAAAAGTAGTTCGAGCCCAAATGGCACGACGAAATCGAAGGAGAAAGGAGAAACGATACAGCATGCCGTCAACTGAACTAACCGAGCACCTTAACCAGACTTTCGATCAGTTAATCCGGGAAAGTGACGCATTTACCCCCCCGTTTGTGCCCCGCGAAATCGGGACGGTGATCAGCGTATCGGCGGGTGTGGTGCGAGTTTCCGGACTGCCGGGTGCGGGTTTTGAGGAATTGCTGGCATTTCCCGGTGGCCTGTTCGGCATTGCCTACAACATCGACGCCGACGAAATAGGAGTTATCCTGCTGGGCGAAGATGCGCGGCTGAATGTGGGTGATGAAGTGGACCGGACGGGCCGGGTCATGGACATTCCCGTTGGCGATGCGTTGATTGGACGGGTCATCAATCCACTAGGCGAACCCCTGGACGATAAGCCTCCCCTTGATAGTTTGCAGCGGTGGCCCATCGAACGCCCGGCCCCGGCCATTATGGATCGGGCCGAAGTTACGATTCCGCTGCAAACCGGGCTGAAGGTGGTTGATGCCCTGGTGCCGATTGGGCGTGGCCAGCGTGAACTGATTTTAGGCGACCGTCAGACGGGCAAAACCGCCATTGCCCTCGATACGATCCTGAACCAGCAGGATAAAAATGTGCTGTGCATCTACTGCGCCATTGGGCAGCGGGCATCGTCGGTGGCGAAAGTGATTGCCACGCTGCAAAAGACACAGGCCATCGACTACACCATTGTGATCGTTGCGGAGGGGAACGATGCGCCGGGGCTAAAATACATAGCGCCCTACGCGGCCACCAGTATTGCCGAACAGTTTATGCAACAGGGGCGCGATGTGCTGATCGTGTACGACGACCTGACCAACCACGCCCGGGTGTATCGCGAACTGTCGCTACTCCTCCGGCGGCCACCAGGTCGGGAAGCGTTTCCCGGCGATATCTTTTATATCCATTCGCGCCTGCTGGAACGGTCAACGCACCTGAGTGCGGAACTGGGCGGAGGGTCGCTGACGGCCCTGCCCATTATTGAAACCGAATCGCAGAATATCTCGGCCTACATTCCAACCAACCTCATTTCCATTACCGACGGGCAGATTTACCTGTCGCCCAAGCTGTTTGAAGCGGGTATTTTACCGGCTGTCGATGTAGGCAAGTCCGTATCGCGGGTGGGTGGAAAAGCCCAGTTGCCCGCCTATCGCGCCACCACCGGCAACCTGAAACTGGCGTATGCGCAATTTGAGGAACTGGAAAACTACGCCCGCTTTGGCACGCGGCTGGACGAACATACGCAAACGGTGATCGAGCACGGAAAACGAATAAGGATCTGGCTCAAACAGCAGGAGATGCAACCCCTGTCGGTAGCCGAACAACTCATGGTGCTGCTGGCCCTGACTAACGGCTATTTTGACCACGTACCCGTCGGGGAAATGCCCGAAGCGCAGGTCCTTTTGGCTAAAAGTGCGCTGAATTTCGACCCTGATCTTCTGAAACGACTCAGCGCTGAAGAACCTATGACTCCGGCCGATCAGGACGCGCTGTTAGCCAGTGCTAAAATGGTGCTGGCCCCATTTCAGGAAAATCCCGTTTCTGAACCCTCACAGCCGGTTTAAATGGATACACAGGAAAGTTTGATCCGAAAAATTAACGGAGCAAAGGATATTAAATCCGTGGTTCGAACCATGAAAGCGATGGCGGCTGCCAACATCTGCCAGTATGAACTGGCGGTTGGTTCGCTCGGTGCGTATTATCGAACCGTAGCGCTGGGCATCATTGCTTATTTTAAATCGGAAACGACCGGGATGACCGAAGTGAAAATCGTTGGCAAAAAAGACGTACCCAACCGGCTATGTGCCCTCGTGTTTGGGTCAGACCAGGGGCTGGTCGGCTCATTCAACAACACACTTACCGACTTTGTGGCCCAAACCCTTCGGGGGCTACCCGGCGAAAAGGAAGTCTGGACCGTGGGCGAACGGGTAGAGTTGCTGCTTCAGGACAGTAGTTTCCCAGCGACCACTCATTTTCTGGTGCCGAACTCTATCCAGGCAATTACGCCCCTGGTTGGACAGATTCTGATACAGGCTCAGCAAAACCTTGAAAAAGGCGAACTATCGGAATTCTATATTTTCCATAACCAGCCCAACGCTGGAACGGGGTACCAGGCAGTCTATCAGCGATTATTGCCACTGGATACAACGTGGCGGGCGACATTAGGTACGTTTAGCTGGCCCACGAAAGCCATACCGCAGGTAGCGGGCGGACGTAAACCCACGTTACCGGCCCTGATTCGGGAATTTCTGTTTGTCTCCCTGTTCAAAGCCTGTGCAGAATCACTGGCGAGTGAGAATGCCAGTCGGCTTGAATCAATGCAACGCGCTGAAAAAAACATCAATGAATTACTCGACGACCTCTCCCACAAGTACCACCGCGAGCGCCAAAGCGCCATTGATGAAGAGCTATTCGACGTCGTATCTGGGGTTGAAGCCCTGAAAACTGACAACGCCAAGGGGCCGGTCCTGCCGTCCTTTACTACAGAACTCTCGTCTACGATACCATTGACGGTCTTAGATGGGAGCCATAAAAGCCAGTCAAAACAATTCCGCAACTTCAATGCTGCCACCGAATCCGGTTGTCTTCCAGCGGTACGGCAATGCCTTCGTAGCGGGGCATGATGGGGCCGTAAAATCGCTGGCGGGGCGGGTGGTTGTTACCAGTCCCTTATACACATAATCGCCTTTGAGATTAGGCGTTGATACGGTTTGCAGACCTATCCGTAGTGGGGCCTCCCCATTGATGCCATTGGCATAGAGTTCAACCACCACCTGATCGGGCGTGAGGGCATTGAGCCAGATTGGCAGGTGATACAGGTAGCCGTTTGGTACTATATCCGTTGTTAGTTCGCCATAATTCAGTTTATCCCACTCTTTGTCGAAGGCTTTTTTCAGGTGCTTATCGTCAACCGAAAGTGGACAGATGTGGGTGAAAACAGAAGAGACACTTTTAAGTGCTTTATAAACGCTGAAAAATATGATTTTTCCGCCGTTTCAGCAGCGATAACTCCGGGGCGCCGATGCGACTTAGTTTTGTGCCGTTACGCTACGATTTGTTCTTGGCGACCCCAGTACGCATCCGCTGGACGTACATTCTCGAGAGATTCATGGTAGCGTTGATGATTGTAGTAATCTACCCACTCTATTAGGCGTTCTCTCAACTCATCCGGACTGTAGTAGTGCTCTAGCAACAGCACATTTTTCATGGACCGGTGATACCGCTCGATTTTGCCCGCTCCGGCGGCCCGGTTGCGTCATGGGATGAAACGGTGCACTGCGAATATGCTCAATGCTTTCCCCTTCCAGATACTCTTTTAAATACCGAGACACGTAAGCTGAGCCATTGTCGGACAGCATACGAGGTCGCTGATCAGCCGTCAAACTACTGGCTTGCAGAGCCAACTGCACGGTTCGTTCCACATCTGTCGCCTGCATACCCGGACACAGCCGCGTCGGCGGTCCGATCCCAAGCCAGGATGTAGCGTGAATAGTCATCCAACACCGTCGAGAGATAATACCAACCCTAGTTCTTGATCTTGAAATACCCGGGCCGCCCTTTAGATTTGTGTCGTGGTAAGATTCTAAGCTTTGGTAGCTTGCCAACCAGTGAACAGGGTGGGCTACCCTATGGGGCCGCAGAGTGTCAGCTCTATGCGCGGATTCAGGACCCACCCTGTTTTACTTACCCAGACTCAAATGGAAATTTGGGAATGCAGCCCCATTAGCAAGGGTTTGAGTGATTAGGTAAGTGATTACTTGTTGGACCTCTAAATTATCATTTCTCATGGCTATTCGCTATTTTATTGGTGTTGACGTTTCAAAAGCTACTCTCGACTGGGCCGTCTTTGAAGGTAAAATCACTGTCTTTCAAACGCAATCGGATAACTCACCAGCAGCGATTAGAGCAACTGTCAAATTAATCAAGGCGTTGCCTGGATTTACCATAGCGGAATCGGTCAGTTGCCTCGAACACACAGGGATTTATTGTGCTCATCTTTTATCTTCCCTTTACAAATTGAAACTACCCATTTGGCTGGAAAGTAGTCTTCAAATTAAGAAGGCGGGGGGCCTTCAACGCGGTAAGAGCGACACCATTGACGCAGTCCGTATTGCCGAGTATGCCTTTCGTTTTCGAGATAAAATGTGCCTGTGGCAGCCGCCACGGCTTGTTCTGCAAAAACTCGCGACGCTGAGTGCTCTTCGCCAACGGCTTCTTCGAGTTCGCCAGCAACTTCAGCAACCCATTAACGAACAGCAGGGCTTCGTTTCGAAGTCTCGCCAAAAGCAGTTGTCCAAAGACTGCCAGGCCTCTTTAAAAGCCATTAATGCCGATTTAGCTAGGGCAGAAAAACAAATCAGTGAGATCATTCAGAGTGATGATCGCTTAAAAGAGCTTTTTGGTTGGATTACCTCCGTTCCCGGAGTGGGTGATGCCATTGCCGCTGAAGTGCTGGTGGCTACCAATGAATTTAAGGCCATCAACGATCCCAAAAAACTTGCCTGTCACGCTGGTGTAGCTCCCTTTGAATACCGATCGGGTAGCAGCGTCCGGGGTAAAACGCGTGTGAGTCAACATGCTCGTTTGCGCCTAAAATCACTGTTTCACTTAGGTGCTATGTCAGCGCTCCAGATGAACGGTGAGTTGCAGGTTTACTATCAACGCAAGGTTGCTGAGGGCAAAAACAAGATGCTGGTTCTAAATGCGGTCCGCAACAAGCTCATCCATCGAGTCTGCTCAGTAGTAAAACGAGGTCAGAAATATGATAAAAATTATACCCCAGTGCTTGCATAACCCATGGAAATCCGTGCGGGCCGCTGCCGTGTTCTATGACTAAGAAAAACCTCGTGGCCGTAGCACACGAAAAAGCTATCCTATACTGCAAACTAAAGAGCAAACTAAAAATCGCTATTGGGATGAATACATTCACGCCAATAGGTGATGATTAATTCAAGCTGCTGCTTCATCTCCTTGAAGGTGCTTGGCTTCTTGAAGTAGCCCTGAACCGTTACATCGTAAGCGGTTTGAACTAAGGCCGGACTAGCGGCTGTGGTAATAAACAGGAAGGGAATTGATTTCTTTCGGAGGTACTCGTTTTCACTCAGGCACTTTCGTAACTCGATGCCGTTCATACGGGGTAAGTTGGTATCACACAGGATTAGAAAGGGCTTTAGGGGCGTACTCTTTAAAAATTCTAATGCCGCTTCGCCATCGCCAAAAAAGTGTAATTCATTGGAGACTTGTAGCTCTTTGATGGCAACACTCACTAAGTGCTGATCGTCATCATCATCTTCAATGCAAATTATAGGACCGGTGATTGACACAAAA
>JAQBNX010000182.1 GCA_028288385.1 Spirosoma sp. | reverse complement strand
ACGCAGCTCAGAGCTACCAATAGTTACGCGCCAGGCCAACTTCTGTTGCCCGATTCGCTGCCTTCCGGCTCCTACCAACTCCGTGGCTATACCAATTTCATGCGGAATTATTCGGATGACTTTTTCTTTACGAAAACGGTAACGGTTCTGCGGGCCGATGCGCCAGGTGCGGCTCCGCGCAGCCCGAGCGTAATCCCCAAACCCGATGTGCAGTTTCTGCCCGAAGGCGGGCATCTGGTCAATGGGCTAACGAGTCGTGTTGCGTTTAAGGTGGTTGACCCGGCGGGGAAGGGGCTTGCCACAAAAGGATTTGTGCTGGACACGAAAAAAGATACGGTTACCGGCTTTACGACTACTCATTTGGGGATGGGTTATTTTATGTTCAAGCCAGAGCCAGCTCAACTATATACGGCCTTCGTAACCCTCGCCGATGGGACGCTTGCCCGTTATCCAATGCCAACCGTGCAGGAACAGGGCGTGGTGATGCAGGTTGAAAACCTGACCAATAAAGACAATGTACTGGTGTACCTGATGAACAACAAAACGGTAGCCGACGAATCGGCTACGCTGACTCTCGTGGCTCAGGCACGCGGGCAGATTATTCAGGTGGCCAAAGTGCCCTTATCCCGGAAGACGGCGATGGTCCGATTACCCCGGGCGACTTTCCCGGAGGGCATTGCCCAGCTAACGGTATTTGATGAAACCCACAAGCCAGTGTGTGAACGCCTGGTTTTTATCAATAAAAATGAGCAACTGAATGTTGCGGTAGTTGCCGATAAAGCCGTTTACAAAAACCGTGAACAGATCAATTTAACCATTACGACCCGAAGCGCCGACGGCAAGCCAGCTCCGGCAAATCTGTCGCTGGCGGCTGTTGATGCCAAACTGGCACCGGAAGCCGATTCGAACGGGGCAACGATTCGGTCGCACCTGCTGCTGTCGTCCGATTTGACCGGTACAATCGAACAGGCCGATACGTACTTTAACCCAGCCAATAGAGATCGGTGGCTGCATCTGGATTTATTGCTGTTGACCCAGGGCTGGCGACGGTTTTCCTGGGCTGACGTGCTGGCAGGAACGGTACCACCTACCAAATACCCAATAGAACGGGGCTTGTCGCTGACGGGGCGGGTGGTGCGTCCCAATCAGAAAGACATTGGCGGAAAAGTTAAGCTAACGTTTATTATCGCCAAAAAAGACAGCACCCGTGATGTGCTCGTGGGCGAGACAGATGAACTCGGTAATTATGTGGCTTATGATCTGGATTTTACCGATACCACAACCGTGCTGATTCAGGGCTTAAAAGGGAATGCCAATCGAAATCTGGTCATCACCCTCGATCAACTCCTGATGCCAACGGTTACGCTTATTCAGGCCCCGTATAATCCAATGGAGTTCCGGGCCGACGAGCTGGCCGAATTCATTCGGCGAACGAAAGAATACCAGGAGATAGAGCGTCAACTAAAGCGGAATGGTGAAGTTCTGTTGCAGTCAGTTACAGTAAAAGCGAAAAGATCGGAGGAGCGCGATTCGCGGGTTATTTATGGGACACCCGATGCGACGGTTAAGTTTGATCAAATGAGTACCTCCGGGCGACTGACCATTCTGGACGTAATTCAGGGGCGAATAGCGGGTGTACAGGTAACGGGAAGTGGCTTTAATGCCAAAGTGCAGATTCGCGGAGCTGCCAATTTCAGCGGACCAGTAGAACCCCTGTTTATGTTGGATGGAATGCCCATGGACTTGCAGGCAATCATGGGTATTTCGGTACAGGATGTTGATCGGGTCGATGTGCTGAAAGGAGCGTCGGCAGCTATTTACGGCTCCAGGGCATCAGGGGGCGTCATTTCCATTCTTACCAAACGAGGAAAGCCTGACTATGACTTATCGAAAGAGGTAGTGCCGGGTACATTGCTTACCAAACTGCCCGGATATGCGCCCGTTCGCGAGTTCTATGCCCCACGCTATGATGTAAAGAAGCCGGAGCATGTCCGGCCTGATTATCGAACGACCTTATTTTGGGTACCCATGATTCAGACCGATGCAGAGGGGAAAGCAACGGTTTCTTTCTTTACATCCGATGCAAAAACGGACGTACGTATACAGGTTGAGGGGGCCACGGTTGCCGGCATGCCGGGGGTAGGGAAACGTAATGTTCGGGTAGACTAAAAAAAGGGTGTCGGCCAGCCGACACCCTTTTTTATTGGACTAAATGGAAGCTTATACAGCGCCCAGAATCTGCATTTTAATAGGGTCCCAGCTAACGGCTTTCTTTTGCGCAAAGCTCATATTGCCGCACTGTGTTGGTCCGCAGGCACGAAGGCCAAACGTGGCATCTTCAACATTGGGCGCGTTGTTGCGTACCGAATTGAAGAAGTTGACAAAGTGCTCGTAGCGGTCGCCCTTGTAATCTTTAGGAAATGCGTATTTCAACTCTTTAGGGCCTTCCAGCTCAGGGTGTGGCGGATACAGTTTGTTGTATTCCTTCACATACAGTTCCTTCTGGTCTTTCGGGAAATTGTCAATCGACATACCCGGTGCTTTGGGGAATTTATTCCGGTGAACAGTCAGGCTATCAAAGCCCAGGGATAAATCACCTTCGGTACCCACAATCCGAACGAGGTAGTTGCCACCACCACCATCAACGAAGTTAGAGCGTGTGGTCAGGTTAAACTCGGGATGCTCGGCTGTTTTTGGGTAATCGTAAATACTGAGTTGAATATCAGGCACATCGCGCCCATCTTTCCAGTACCGGGTTCCGCCACTTGAATACACCCGGGTAGGCCCTTTTGAACCGGTGATGCAGTGAAGGGAGGTGAGCAGGTGAACGTAAAGGTCGCCCGCAATACCCGTACCATAATCCTGATAATTGCGCCACC
>JAQBNX010000801.1 GCA_028288385.1 Spirosoma sp. | reverse complement strand
ACGCTGGCTGGCAAAGCGCACCGGACGAACGTGTCGAGGTCGGTGGCACTGAGCTTGATGCGGTCGTCTTCGGTTTGAAGCAAAACGTGCGTCAAAATCGGCAACGTGTTGCGGGATGAGACGGCGCGACCGGCAACACCGAGGGCTTGAGCGAGATACGAGCGTTCGCAGGTGACTTTCATGGCGACTTAAAATGTGCGATGGATTTTACCCCAAGGGAAAAGTCGAGGGATAACGCAGGGATAACTGGGGAAAAACTCCGGTTATCCCTGCATAACCGGAGTTTTATAGGGATAAGTCTGGGGAAAAGCGGCTTTATTAGGGATAACTCGCTTCAAAATGCCACTTTGCGCTGAACTTTTCCCATCGGGCTTTAGCTCACGCCCAGCAGTTCGACGGTGAAAATAAGCGTTGCGTTCGGGCGAATAACTCCGCCGGCGCCCTGAGAGCCATAAGCCAATTTCGCAGGAATGACCAATTTGCGCTTGCCGCCGACTTTCATTCCGGCCACGCCTTCGTCCCAGCCCTTGATGACCTGTCCTGCTCCCAATTTGAATGGGAAGGGAGCCCGTCCGTAGCTCTGGTCGAACACGTTCCCGTTGGTCAGGGTGCCCTTGTAGTTCACCGTGACGGTTTTTCCCGCGACGGCTTTGGCGCCTTTGCCAATTCTGAGATCGGTAATTTTGAGTCCCGATTTGGTGACGCGAGTTTTGCTCACCATCGGCGCGACTTTTTTGGCGGGCTTGACTAATTTTTTGGCGGGCTTGGCGAAGGAAGCGCCAGACATCAGCGTCAATGCCCCGAGAGCCAGGGAAAAAGAAAGAGCTACGGATTTCACGGCGGCCAGTTTAGATTTGCCCCTAGCCCATCGCATCGGGTTCGCTCGACAATTTTCACCACTCGCTGCAAGTCACCAGGTAACCGCACCCCGGTCGCTCACAGCGCAATTTGCACTTGAGTGGCACCAAGTCCTTCCCGCAGTTCGGACACACCAAACCCACCCGCTTTTCATCCGTTTGGGTTAGCTGTGTGCTCTGAACCTGTTTTGATATGGAAATGTTCTGGTTGGGCGATTGTTCGAGCATCAAAAATTCTTATCAAATGAAGTTATCCCTACGTTTTTCGATTTTTCTTCGATGGCTATAGTATTTTAAATATTATTTAAAACTCTTGTTATTATTATTAGGGGTAGGGAAAAAGGGATAACTTCTAATAGGAATTGAAAGTTTGGCTCCAAGAAGCCGACACAGCCCGTTTTTCGAGCAAAAAGTTATCCATGTGCCCTGTGGATAAATCGGGCACTTATCCCTGTTATCCTCATTGACACAAAGTTTTCCCAAATTGTACATACGCTGTCCCTAGGCTTATCCCCAAGCGACAGGGAAAACTATTGTTCAATTCCTATTAGTAATAGAAGCCGGGAGAAGAAGGAAGTTCATGCCTCAAAGAAGCCCATGAAATCGTCCTTTGTGAACGATTCTAGCGATTTATTGGCTCTGACGGGCGCCTCCAATGCGACGGCAATTTGCTCCGATTTCGCCTTGTCGTGGGTGATGGCGAGGGCCATTTTGACGACTCTTTCGTCGTTGGCATAGAGCTGAATGAACTCGCCCGAAGCCATATCTCCGAGGACTTTCGTGTTTTTTCCGCCCTGTGGATCGCCTCGTAATACCATGTGATAGTCGAGAAAATCGGAGAAAAAGTAGGGGGCGTGATCGAATTTTTGGGAGTCATCTGCCATATTTGCCCCCGCAATTTCCCCCTGCCAGAAGGCATTTTTGTAGTGTTCGGTGTGCCAACGTCGCCCCACTGATGCGTCATAGAAGCAAGCGCAATCGCCCGCAACGAAGATATTTCTGTCTGTTGAGCGGAGCCGTTCATCCACGACCACGCCATTTTTAGGGTCAACTTCCAGCCCACACGACTTCGCCAGGTCGGTATTGAGAGTTGCACCGGTGGCGGCGACCACGAAGTCACAGGGCAGTGCTTCTCCATCGGTCTCGACGATATGTGCCCTACCCTGCCCTGTCACTTTTTGAATTTTTTGGTTGAATACCCATTTGAGTCCTTTTTGCGTATAAATGCCTTGGATGAACTCTTGAAGTTCGGGAGAAGCGAATTTGCTCCAAGGACCAGCTTGGGAATCAACGACCGTGACATCCAGTCCCTGCTTCACACACCCGGATGCCACTTCGAGGCCCAGGTAGGAGCCACCCACCACCACAACCCGCCCACCCTGAGCAATAGCCTGGCGCAGAGCCGCGATATCGTCCCATTTGCGGATTGAAAAAACATTGGAGAAATCGGCGCCCTCAAAATCTGGTTTTTTAGCACTTGCACCTGGTGCCAGCAAAAGCCTCTCATATTCGATGGCCTCACCTTCTTGCAATATGACGAGGCGTCGTTCGCGGTTAATTTGCTTGACCTTGGTATTCAGCAAAACCTGCACATTGTTTTCGTCGTACCAACTCTGGGGGAAGACTTCCGTTTGCTCAGGCGAGGTAGAAAAATCGAAGAGAGCATCTTTAGAAAGTGGTGGACGTTCAT
>JAQBNX010000131.1 GCA_028288385.1 Spirosoma sp. | reverse complement strand
GACAGTCGGCAGTACGTCTACGAACGCGACGTGCTCTATGCGTTTTCGTTTCCGGCCTACTTTAACCGGGGCGTTCGTCATTACCTGCTGGCACAGTATAGCCTAAACCGTCACCTCGATTTATGGGTGCGCTGGGCCAGAACAGATTACACTAACATTGAAACGGTTGGCTCCGGTCTTGACCAGATCAATGCACCCCACAAGTCCGAAATAAAGATGCAGATGCGCTGGCGGTTCTGAGTCAGGCAGATTCTCCGGAAGCAGTGACTGATTAGTGTATATCTAGTTCAACGTTTTATTAGTTACCATGTTTTTGAGAAAAACACTACGTTCTGTTTCCGATAGCTAATCCCGTAATCAACTATAGTATGGGCCTTATTCAACCAATTGGCACCCTCGACCGGACCATCAGCAAAACGGCCATTATCAAACTCGCCAATGATCACGCCAATCAAATTGTTGAAGGGGGTAACTACGACCTGCTTAAAACGTATGTTGAGATGAAGCGGTACGAGTTATACATCAAGACCATCATTAATAAACTTAAAACCAGTTCAACCTACCAGGCGCGGGTGATGCGGGAAGAAGATCAGCGACTGGCCCCGCTTCCTGGTCAGGAAATTCCGGCTGATGCCGAACTGATGACCAATCTGCCTGCACTGACGCCGTTAGATGGGGATAGCGACTACGCTGATCAGCATGCTATTATCCGTCAGAACACCATTCAGTATGCCAGTGCCAGCGTCCAGATTACTAAGCGCATTACGTATGATTTTACGCAGGATGCCGAATGGAACCGCCTGACTGACGAGATTGCTGCCCTGAAAGCAGAACTGAAAAAACGGGAAGAATACCTCAAAAAGCAGGCTGACACCCCGGCTGTTACAAGCGAGAGTATTGCCGTTCGGCTGTGAGTCTACCCTATCTTTGCTGCATCCATCAACTCGTTCACTTACATGGCTCACTACGGCTATTTCAATGGCACTGTTGCCCCTGTTGATCAACTGACCATTGGCCTAACGGATCTTGGCCTGCTTCGGGGCTACGGCCTGTTCGACTACTTTCTGACCTATAATGGGCGGCCGTTTCAATGGGATTGGTATTGGGAGCGTTTTCAAAATTCAGCATCGCGGATGCATTTGCCGCTACCTCTTGGCAAAGACGAAACCTATGCCATTCTGTTGAATTTGATTGAGCAGAGTGTTGGAACAGACATGGCCATACGGTTCGTCATGACGGGTGGCTACTCGGCCGACAGCATCAGCATTGAGCGGCCGAATCTGCTGATTCTTACCGAAGCCATTCATCCTGTGCCACCCATGCAGTATGAAAAGGGTATAAAAGTAATTCTGGATGAATATGTCCGGGAAATGGCAGAGGTGAAGAGTACCGATTACAAGCGCGTGATCCTGATGGCCGAAGCCATTCGGGCGGCAGGAGCCTCTGATTTGCTTTATCAGAAAGGCGGAGAGATTAGCGAATTAAGCCGTAGTAACTTCTTTTTGGTAAAAGGCAACCGGCTCATTACGCCCAACCGGCACATTTTGCACGGCATCACCCGCCGAACTGTTATGCAACTAGCGCAAGGTGATTATAAGGTCGAAGAGCGACCGGTGCTATTGTCTGAACTCTATGATGCCAACGAAGCCTTTACGACCAGTTCGACCAAGAAAGTGTTGCCTATTACCCAGATCGGTGAACTCGTCATCGGTGATGGCCACGTTGGTCCGGTTTCCCGATCCTTGCTATACCAGTTCAATGAACTGATAAAAGACTGGTAATGAGTTTTATATCCAGCTCGCTTGCGTATTGCTTTATCACTTCTTTTGTAATTGTCTTCTCTGGTCCAATTCGGCCCAGGCAACGTAACGCCGTGTAGTTGAGGATGAAATTTTCCGTTGCCGGGACGCTTGCACCGTTGAAGATAATACCTGCCAGCGGAATGCTCCGGCTGCGGCAGGCTTCGACCGACAGCAGTGTGTGGTTAATGCTGCCTAAATAATTACGGGAAACCAGCACCACTGGCAGACCAGACTGCGCCACCCAGTCGATGGTCAGGTCGCGGTCGTTTAAGGGAACCATTAATCCCCCCGCCAATTCAATAACCAGCGCATTATCGGTTTCGGGTATCCTGATTCGGGCTAAGTCAATCTGTATCCCATCGAGTTCAGCGGCTGCGTGAGGTGACAGTGGCTGGGTAAGCCGATAGGCCTCCGGGTGGAAATGGGTGCCCGGATTGCTTACCAATCGGCGAACTGTCTCGGTGTCAGAATTTGCTAAATCGCCCGATTGGACAGGTTTCCAGTAATCAGCGTTCAGGGCTTCGGCCAAGACCGCCGACACAACTGTTTTCCCGATTTCGGTCCCAATTCCAGCCACAATAAATTGAAGAGACATTGTATTTCTGATAATTGCAGCCTTACCTGCCTATAGTTAAGGAGTCGAGTAATCCGTTTATTTCTGCTTCTGTATTAAAAGCATGAATACAAATGCGTAGCCGCTCCTGACCGGCCGGGACCGTGGGACTTAGAATGGCCCGAACATCAAAGCCCGCCTGTTGCGCCCTCTCAGCTGCGTGCCTGGCCCATTCGTTGCCAGGCACAATCAGGCACTGAATTGGCGTCTGGCTGTCGGTCCAGCTGCTGCCGGGCAATAGGTCGGAAACGCGTTGCCTGAAATATGTAAGCCTATCGTACAGTAATTCTCGGGCTTCTGGCTGGGTTTTCAGGTATTCGTGCGCGCAGCGGATGGCCAATAGACTGTGGGGCGGAAGTGCCGTTGAGTAAATGAATGGCCGGGCAAAATTAATGAGGTAATCGCGTAGCACAGCCGGTCCCACAACAGCTGCACCATGAACGCCCAGCGCCTTCCCGAACGTATGAACCCGCGCAAATACGCGCTTCTGCAAACCCAGTGCTACGACCAGGCCCTCACCAGTTGGCCCATATACGCCCGTTGCATGCGCTTCGTCAACCAGGAGGGATGCACCGTATTCGTCGCAAAGGTCTGTCAATTCGCCTAACGGAGCCAGATCGCCATCCATTGAATACACCGACTCGACTGCCACAAATACTTGTCCCAAAGGATGTGACAGGCCTGTTGTCTGAAAATTGGTGGCCAGACGGAGTTGGTTTTCAAGGTCCGTGAGATCGTTATGACGAAAACGGCGTCGGGTGGCGTAGCTAAGCCGGGCCCCATCAATCATGCTGGCGTGAATCAATTCATCCGTCAGGAGTGTATCACCTGCTTGCGGCAAACAGGCCAGCAATCCCAGGTTCGCGTTGTAACCAGCATGGAAAAGCAGGGCTGATTCGGTTTGGTAAAACTTGGCCAGTTCCTGCTCAACTTCATCCGCCAGTTCTGTCTGGCCAGCCAGTAGGCGGGAGCCTGTAGCACCCGTTGGGAGACTAATCTGATTCATGTCTGCCTGTTGGATAGCTCTTCTTAAATTACCCGAACGGGCAAACCCAAGATAGTCATTCGAGCAGAAGTCGATCTGATTCGTAACCAGGCGCAGTTGGCGCAGCAAGCCAGCTTGTTGGCGAATGGCCAGTCGATCAGCTAGTGTGCTGACAACGTGCTGTGTCAGGATAGGCATAGCTGCAAAAGTAAAGCGACATGGTGAAAGGATTTGTCACCAGCCTGCAATTCTGAGCCGAATGTTGATAAACCTAAAGTTATCCACAAAGTAAATGTGGATAAGTAGTTGACAATGTGATTTTTCTAAAAATAAATGATTAAGCGGGACGGAATTTGATAAACATAAATATGGTATATAACGTTACGTGCCCACTTCTAAGACAATTTTGCCGAATTGCTTGCCTTCGTCCATTCGGCGCATTGCCAGCTCGGCTTCTGCTAGGGTGAATGTTTGATCAATAATGGGAATCATCTTCTTTGCTGTTACAAAAGCAATCATATCGGCAAACTCATGTTCAGTACCCATCGTTGACCCGAAGATGACCAACTGTTTGAAAAATACTTTGGGTGGAACAATATCCGTCAGATTACCCTTAGTGCCGCCGAAGAGGGCGATGCGTCCGCCCGGTGCCGCTACGTCGACCAGCTTAGCGAAACCTGCCCCGCCTGCGCTATCGATTATGACGTCGAAATAGCCGCGGGCTGAGCGACCTACACCCGTTTGTGCCATCAGCGTTTTCGCCCAGTCTGCTTCCCGGTAGTTGACGCCCCCTTTGGCACCAAGTTCCTTTGCTTTGGCAAGCTTCTCATCTGACCCGGACGTTACCCAAACCTCAGCCCCCGCCCCAAGGGCAAATTGCAGGGCGAACAGCGCTGCTCCCCCACCAATGCCCGTTATAAGGACTTTTTCGGGCGTTTGAGTGCCGGTTGTGTGCAGGCCAGCCCGCGTCATAAGTGCCCGCCAGGCTGTTACGCCCGCTAGTGGCAGGGCAGCTGCCTGGCCAAAAGTCAGGTGCGCCGGCTTATGATGAATGTACTTGGCCGGAACGGCTATATATTCGGCAAATGTCCCGTTATCGGGCATACCAAGAATTTTAAAGTCTGCTCCGTAGAACTTGGGATTAGGACCCCAGTTGTGAGAGCAGTTAATAATGACTTCCTGTCCGCGCCAAACCGGATCGACGCCCATTCCGACTTCCACTACTATGCCAACCCCATCAGACCCGAGTATGACCGGAAGCTTAATGCCTGGGTACATACCTTGCTGGATAAAAACATCCCGGTGATTAAGGGCAGCAGCTCGGATGTTTATCAGTACTTCGCCCGGTCCGGCGGTCGGCGCTGGCGCATCGATTAATTGAACGGCCTGGTGCGTTTCGGCGAGGAGGATGGCTTTCATTCGTTAGGGAGTAATTAGAGTCCAGCGTGGAGCAGTGGGTAAAGAAGACTGTATACGGCAGTATATTTACGGTCAACGGCCGCTAATACAGCCTACCGCACAATGATTCGATTTTTTAACGAGGATGTAAAATACAATCTCGCCAGTAAGCAGGTGACCCGGCAATGGCTTAAACAGCAGGCCCAACAGGAAGGTTATGCTATTGGGGATCTGAATTATATTTTTTGCTCAGACGAGTACATTCTTCAGGTCAACCGCGACCACCTGCAACACGATTATTATACCGACATCATTACGTTCGATACGGGTGAAGAAGCAGGCCGCATTGAAGGCGATGTCTTCATTAGTGTTGATAGGGTGGCGGACAATGCGGCTCAACTGACTATTCCGGCCGAACAGGAAATGCGCCGGGTACTGGCCCACGGGCTACTCCACCTATGCGGCTACGGCGACAAAACGGATGACGAAGTTGCCCTGATGCGCTCGAAAGAAGAAGAATGGCTGAAAGCGTTTTAGGTTCTTATGGTTGTGCTTTTGTTGCTGGATGACGCTCTTGGGAAACTTCGACCCACACCAAATCAGAACCACTCATTTTTCATCTCTACCGTTACCCGATCGTTTGAACAAAGCCGTTTTGACAGGCTGTGAATTTTAACCAATTCATATTCGTAAAAATAGCGGGCAGCCATGACCTTACCATGATAAAAATTGGCATCGTCGCCGTTAGCGGTGCTTAAACAGGACAGGGCGACAACCGCCTGCCGGAGCCATTGCCATCCAACAACCACAATACCGAACAGTTCCAGATACAGCGTAGCGTCGGAGAGGAAAACTTCGCTGTTGGCAGGAGCGAGACTGAGCAGGTGCTTTGTAACATCGTCCAGCAGTTTTACAGCAGTCGTAAACTGGTTGGCTAGTGGCGTTAGTTCAGTGTGCTGGCGGGCGGCAACGAGCGTACGTTGCATCTCGTCCATGAGCAATTGAACTGCTTTGCCGTTTTGCATCGTGACCTTGCGGCCCAGCAGATCAAGACCGTGTATACCGGTTGTTCCTTCGTGAATGGGATGAATTCTGGCTTCGCGGTAGAATTGTTCTACCGGAAAGTCAGTAGTGTAGCCAGCTCCGCCCAGAATCTGTACGGCTGCACTCGTGGTTAGTGTACCCATTTCGGAAGGATACGATTTGGCGATGGGTGTCAGCAGATCCAGCAATAAAGCAGCATCTGCCTTTTCGTCGCCTTCGCCACCGTGCGCTACGTCGGAGAGATAACTGCAATAGAGTAGTAAGGCCAGTGAACCCTCCATCCAGTACTGATTTCTGAAACAGGAGCATTCGCTTTACGTCGGCATGGCGCACAATGGGTACCTGCTGTAATCCTGAGCTTTTCTCAAGAATATGGCGCCCCTGCGGCCGTTCACGCGCGTATTCGAGTGACGCATAATAAGCGGCTGTCCCAATCGATACGGCGTTCATGCCAACACCAATGCGAGCTTCGTTCATCATCTGGAACATATAGCGAAGTCCCTGATGCGGCTCACCAACCAGGTATCCTATTGTTCCGTCGTTCGAGCCAATCATGAGGTGAACAATAGGAGCACCCTTGTAGCCCATTTTATGGTGTACACCCGCTGTTAGTACGTCGTTGTCCACCAGTTCAAGGCCAACTAACCGTTTCTGGGGTACGACAAAGAGCGAAATGCCTTTTGCACCGGGAGGACCGCCCTTAATTTTGGCGAGCATCAGATGCACAACGTTTTCTACAGCATCGTGATCCCCAGCCGAGATGTATATTTTTTGACCACGAATCCGGTACGTGCCTGATGCATCCAAACCAGGTCCATTGGTTGGCTCGGCTGACGTACTGATATCGGAGAGCGACGACCCGGCGTCAGGTTCGGTCAGGGCCATGGTGCCCTGCCAGCGACCGGCATACATATGGGGCGCGAAATGGTTAACCAGTTCCGGCGACCCGAATGACCGCAACAGGTTGGCTGCGCCCGTAGTTAGGAATGGGAACACGCTGGCGGAGTAATTGGCAGCACCAAATACAAACGTAGCCGCGTTCATAATGGAAGCCGGTAGTTGCTGACCACCTTCCTCAAGGCTAAAAGGGGCGTTGATCCAGCCATCTTCACCAAACTTTCGAATGATTGGCCCCAAGTGTGGATGCACCCGAATTTTTCCGTCCACCAGTTTGGGCTCGTCGCGGTCCATTACGGTAAGTAATGGTTTCAGAAACGTTTCACTGATCTTGGCGGCCGCATCCAGAACCATCTCAAATGATTCGCGGTCATGGTCGGCGGTATGGAAATTGCGTTAGGCGTTCAACGTCGAGAACTTCGTAGAGGTGAAAACGCAGGTCGCGGGAAGAGTAAAATTGAGTGGCCATTTTCAGCTAATGGATCATCTCCCTTTTATCAACCTTTGGCAATTTGCCAATCAAAAATGCCGGTCACCTGCTTCGCGCTTACCGAGCATAACCGCCCCAACCATAGCCACCAAAAAGAGTACTGATGCTAACTCGAACGGCAAAATGTAATCATTGTACAACAGATTCCCCAAATTCTCGACCAAACCGGTTTTAGGGTCGAAAGCGGTTGGGCTGAAGGTTGGAACTTGAGCGCTCTTGGCCCGAAAAATAGTGATCAGCATGACCATCAGGACACCGCCAACCACCACCGAGGCCATCTTGGTCAGATTTGTTTTCGACTCCTCATCATCCTGCCGGAGATTAAGAAACATGATCGTAAACAAAAACAAAACCATGATAGCACCAGCGTAAACAATGATGTTTACGGCTGCCAGAAACTGCGCATTGAGCAGGATATAGTGGCCAGACAGGCAGAAAAACGTAGCAATAAGGGCTAGGACACTGTAAATCGGGTTACGGGCCGTAACGACCCCAATAGCGCTGAATAGTGTGATTACCGTTAGAATCAGGAACAGGTAGCCAGTGGGTGTCAGCGATTTAAAGAAAGTTATAAATTCAGTCATAAGTAATGGTGAAGGGGGTAAAAACAGGGTCAGGAAAGAGGCACGTGATATGGACTAATCATGTCACTTTCCCGACCACATTCTTATTGTTTTACGGCTGACGAGCTAGCACGCGTCAGCGTTGGTTCGGTTGGAGTCGCTTTAACTTCGGCATTGGCACTACGAATGTAGCGATCATCCATCTTTTCGACCAACCGCTCTTTACCGTAGATCACCTCATCACGGTCTGTAAAAATAGGCACCATCCGGTCGTGGCGAAGATAAACGGCCTGCTTAGGGCAAGCCTCTTCACACAGTCCACAGAAGATACAACGCAGCATGTTGACTTCATACACGGCTGCATATTTCTCTTCCCGGTAGAGATTTTCTTCGCCGTTCTGACGCTCGGCAGCCACCATTGAGATGGCCTCGGCCGGACAGGCTACGGCACAAAGGCCACAGGCTGTGCACCGCTCGCGCCCTTCTTCGTCGCGCTTGAGGATGTGATGTCCCCGGTAAATTGGCCCGAGGTATTTTTTTACTTCAGGGTATTGAATGGTTGGCTTTTTACGGAAAAAGTGACGGATGGTGATGGCCAGACCGCCTAGAACGGCGGGCAGGTACATCTTTTCCGCCATTGTCATTTCCTTATTGCTGACCTGGACAGATCGATTCGTTAATTGCATGGTTATAATGGCATAAGTCATCAATCAGTCGAAGGTCATTGGTAAAAGCAGAGCCCTTTAACAATGACCTTCGACTGATTGATGGGTTAGGTTCGTTGCGGAACGATTCGCGGTTTCGGTGCGCGGGCAGTCGACATAACGGCCATAACGATCATGACGATAGCTATCAACCAGGTCGAATACTTGAAGTTATAAAGCAAGCCAGCACCCGTAATCACTACGTTCAGGATAGAAAGTGGGATAAAAGTTTTCCAGCCCAGGTTCATCAACTGATCGTAGCGGAAGCGGGGAACTGTCCACCGAACCCACATAAAAAAGAAAATGAAGAAGAAGATTTTGCTGAACATGACGATTACCCCGATGAGTGTGGCTACGTTATGCCCGGCTACCGCCCCTAATGAGTTTTCCAGTGCGCGGTTTACTTCGTTAAAAAACGGGTAATGAAAGCCGCCAAAGTAAAGACAGGAAATGAATGCCGAAGACACAAACATGTTGATGTACTCCGAGAAGAGGTAGAAACCAAGCTTCATTGAACTGTACTCGGTATGGTATCCCCCAACGAGTTCGGTCTCACATTCCGGAAGATCAAAGGGTGTACGGTTGCACTCGGCAAACGAACACGTCAGGAAAATGATGAAGCCCAGTGGTTGGGTAAACACATTCCATTCGAAGAACGTAGCCTGCTCATTAATAATGGAACGTAGCGACAGCGAGCCGGTCATCATCAGGATGGCAATCAGCGACAGCCCAAGGGCAATTTCATAGCTGATGTTCTGCGAGGCCGCACGGATAGCCCCCAACAAGGAAAACTTGTTGTTTGAGGCCCAGCCACCGACCATGACACCGTATACACCCAGCGAGACAACGCCGAAAATATACAGTACGCCAATGTTTATTTCGATGCCCTGTACTGCTACCTCATAATTGACCTTATCCCAGATGAATCGGACCGTATCGCCAAAAGGAATCACCGCACTCGACATGAGCGCCGTGAGCATAGCCAGGCAGGGGCCAAGGATAAATAGCCATTTGCTTGCCTGAGAGGGTATGAAGTCTTCCTTAAAAAACATTTTGCCAGCATCGGCGATGGGCTGAAGCAGACCCCACGGCCCTGCCCGGTTCGGGCCTAGCCGGTCTTGCAAAAACGCAGCTACCTTTCGCTCTGCGTAGGTCGAGTAGGTAGCAATGAGCAGCGTTATTCCGAAGATGACAAGAATAATAAGCCCTTTAGCTGTTAATATGGGTAATTCCATTGCTGGTTTTAAGTTGTCGTTTTATGTGTATAGCTCCTGTAATCAGAAAACTTCTGAACCAAGCGCCAATTTATAGTTCAG
>JAQBNX010000236.1 GCA_028288385.1 Spirosoma sp. | reverse complement strand
TGTTCTATACCCGCCTGCCGGTGCCAAAACGTATTGACCATTCGGCCGATGCGCTCAATCGGGCTACGATCTACTTTCCGCTGATCGGCTGGATTGTTGGCGGCATTGGTATTTGCACCTACTGGCTGGGAACCGTGCTATTTCCACCCACCTACTTACCGGTTCTGTTTAGTATGGTGGCAACCGTCTGGGCAACTGGGGCATTCCATGAGGATGGGTTTGCCGATGTTTGTGACGGATTTGGTGGAGGCTGGAATAAAGTCCAGATCCTGGCCATAATGAAAGATAGCCGACTGGGCACTTATGGCACCATCGGGTTAGGTTTACTGTTAGGGGTCAAATTTTTTGCGCTTCAGTCGCTACTTAGCGTCGAAGCGTTTGGCCCGGTGGTGATATTAAAATACCTATCAGCACACAGTATCAGCCGTCTGACAGCGACGACCGTCATACGTGCTTTGCCTTATGCCCGCGAGGATCAGGACGCCGGAGCACCATCCGTAAAAGACAAACCAACAGTACAGGGCATTACGACGAGACAATTATCGGTAGCCACGGTATTCGGTCTGTTGCCGCTGCTGGCTTTGATAGCTTATACCGGATTATGGATTTACGTAACCTTCCTAATACCATTAGTGTTGGTCCGATGGCGGCTCATCCGCTTTTTCAGTAGGTGGATTGGTGGTTATACCGGGGACTGCCTTGGGGCAACCCAGCAACTCGCCGAAGTAATTGTTTACCTATCATTTGTTTCGCTTTTATGGGTATCGGTTTAGCCAATGGACATTTATCTCATCCGCCACACTGAAGTTGCCGTGGGGCGAAGCATGGCCTACGGGCAGTCGGACGTTTCTCTGGCCGATAATTACAGTGAACAACTTGCCAGGTTGCAGGCGCATCTGCCCAATGATCCCTACGCCATTTTTTCATCACCCCTTAGTCGATGTCGGCGGCTGGCCGATGACCTATCGGTGGGGCTGGCTGCAGGCAGTCAGATAGAAATAGCACCCGGACAAATGGCGGTGGTCGATGCGCACCGGCCAGTCGTTCAATTCGATAATCGGTTGATAGAATTTAATTTTGGTGACTGGGAGATGGTTCCCTGGTCAGAGATAAGCCGTACCGCGCTGGATGCCTGGATGGCCGATTTTGTGACTGTACCAACCCCAAATGGCGAGAATTTCCAGGACGTATTTAACCGGATCGAGGCTTTCTGGAGCGATAAGATTTTGCCTTTGGCGAATCAGTCTAACGGGCAGCCATTGTTCATCGTTTCGCATGGGGGCGTCATTCGGGCTTTGCTGTGTCTGTTTCTGGGTTTATCTTTGCAGAATGCTTACCGCATAAACCTTGACTACGGGGCTGTTACCAAACTAACCCTGACAGGTTCATCCTACACGATTCAATACATTAACCGCTGACCTATATCCAATGAAGTCATTTCCCATTCGGCTGATAACGCTTGCCACCATTATTCTTGCTGCTGCTCTGTTTCGGCTGGTGCCACACTGGCCTAATTTCACGCCTATTGCTGCACTGGCGCTCTTTGGCGCGGCCACATTCGAGCGCAAATGGCTTGGCCTGGTTGCTCCGCTGGCCGCTATGCTCCTAAGCGATGCCCTGATTGGCTTTCACAGCAGTATGGGGGCTGTATACATTAGCTTCGGCTTAACATGGTTGCTGGGCGTGTGGGCGTTAAAAAAGATAACCGTCGGGCGCATTGCTGCAGTATCCGTTGTCGCTTCAATCCTGTTTTTCCTGATCACTAACTTCGCCGTTTGGTCAGGAAGCACCTACTATCCGCAAACCATGCCGGGCCTGATCACCTGTTACGTTGCCGGAATCGCTTTTTACAACGGCACGTCGTTTTTCCTGAATGGTATGGCCGGTGATCTTTTTTACAGCGCCATTATGTTTGGCGGCTACTACTTACTGCAACTTAGGTTTGGTAAACTGAAGCCAATACGGCTACAGCCTACTGAATGAGGTCACGTAGTTTTTAAAATACTATCCCCACGACTAAGCCACCCAGAATCAAAAAATAGGGTGGAATTCGGGTGTATAATAACAACCCAATAGTAACCAGCACTACTACGACCGATGGCCAGTGGGGTGCCATGGGCTGAAAAAGAATGATGGCTGCTGCGGCTGTCAGTCCCGAACTGGCAGCGTTAATGCCATCCAGCGAGGCCCGTACCACGCGATACCGTTTAAGCTGTTCCCAAAAGCGATAGACAAAGAAGATAAGGAACGTACCGGGCAGGAAAATTCCGGCTGTCGACACAAAACTACCCCAGAGTTGTCCACTGATACCCTCGTGCCGCATTGCTAACGTACCTATATACGACGAGAAGGCAAATACTGGTCCCGGCACAGCCTGCACTAGCGCCAGTCCTGATAGAAATTCTTCCCGGCTCAGGTAGTGTTTAAAGGCTACGAACTCGTTGTAGAGCATGGGTGTCAGCACCTGTCCTCCTCCAAATACCAAACTTCCGTTGCGGTAGAAGTTTTCAAACAGCCGAACCGGCAGTGATTGGGTCAGGGCACCGACTCCGGCAGCGGCCAGAAAGACTCCAAACCATAAAAAAAAGTTAGCCCACTGTACCTGCAGGGGCTTTTTATCCATGCGCTCCTGCTTTGCGTAGGTTAGGGCTGTTGTAAGTCCGCCAACCACAATCACCAGGGGCGTCATAACCGGCGACCGGAAGAGGTAAGCCACCATAGTAGCGAGTAGTGCCAGGACTAAACTTATTTTATTTTTAATCACTTTTTGCCCAATCCGATAGCCCGCCACAATCAGAAATCCCACCGCCATTGGCTGAACAAACCTGGCAAAGTCCAGCGACAGGTGGCGCTGTTCGAGATAATACATCCCCATCCCGGCAGCTGTCATAATTGATACGCCCGGTAATATCCAGATGAGCAGGGTGATGTAAGCGAGGTTTGGGCCTCCAATTTTAAAGGCAACAGCCGTTATGGTCTGGGTTGAAGTAGGCCCCGGCAAAATCTGACATAAGGCATTGAGTTCCATTAAATCAGCCTCTGTCAGATACCGGCGTTTTTGCACAAATCGGTCAAACAGCATAGCCAGGTGAACCTGCGGTCCGCCAAACGTTGTCAATGCCAGAATCAGCACATCTTTTAAAAAGATGACATAGCGTATCTTACGTACTGGCTGAATATAGGGCAGGGAAGGGCGCATCATGGGCAGACTGACACACAAATAAAATTGATAAGGCTGATTACCAATGATATCATCAGAAGAAAATTGGTTGCATCAGCCCGATCCGTTTATTCGGTACGCCGTTTATTTCTTTAAACCCAGTTCCATAAGCCGCTCGTTGAGGAAATCGCCGGCCGTCATATCAACGTACAGTTTCGGGTGCTGCTGGTCAACGCAGCTTTCCAGACAACTTAAGTCCATGTCGGCGCGTGGATGCATGAAAAATGGGATTGAATACCGCGACTGGTTCATCTTTTCGCGGGGCGGGTTTACAACCTGGTGAATGGTCGACTTAAGTTTGTGGTTTGTGAGCCGGTCGAGCATGTCGCCCACGTTCACGATCACCTGGTCTGGCAGGGCCGTAATGGCAATCCACTTCCCATCGCGCCGGAGCACCTCCAGACCCTCAGCCGACGCCCCCATAAGCAACGTAATGAGGTTTATATCACCATGAGCAGCTGCCCGAACGGCACCATCCGGCGTTGTATCTGGGTCTAGCGGGAAATAGTGCAGAGCCCTTAGAATGCTGTCGCCATTTTGAACTTTGTCATCAAAATACGTTTCGGGCAGTTCCAGATAAAGCGCAATGGCACGTAACAGCATTTTTCCGGCATTCTCCAATATCTTATAGGCTGTTAGTGCGGCATCACCAAATTCAGGATATTCAGCAGGCAGGACGTTGGCGGGCATATCACCCATCGGTTCGGGCTGACCAATGTGGTAAAACTCTTTCAGGTCGGCAACCTTAAATCCTTTAGCGGTTTCCTTACCCTTGCCAATGTACCCCCGTTGTCCGTTCAGTTCAGGGTGTTCATACTGTTGTTTGACAGGATCTGGAGCGGAGAAAAATGCCTGCGCTGATTCATATAGCCGTTTGGTCACGTCGTCGGTCAGTCCGTGATTGCGGATAGCTACAAAGCCGA
>JAQBNX010000082.1 GCA_028288385.1 Spirosoma sp. | reverse complement strand
CCAAGGGCTGCTACGCGGGCGTGGGTAGGCAGGTCCAGAAACGGAAAGACACGTTGCCCGCCAAGGGGCTGGGCGCGTCCGGTCAGAGATGCTACTAAGATGAACAGAAAGAAGACGAATCGAACGGTCAAAACGGCAGTCATTTGCAGTTCGATACAAATAAACGCCAAATTAGTATCGTACCACTAAATCAAGACTGTAGAAAAAGCAAAACGCACGAGTTTGCCATGTACTTAGGCCGATCCGTTAAGCGGGTAGGCCAGTTTTAAGCCAATAGTAACGCTGGGTGCCAGGTAATTCCTGGGGCGGTATAGATCGAACCAACCTCCAACCGGATGAATATAGGGCAGGCCATTTGCCGGATCGGCAAACGTATGGTTGTACCGAAGGCCGAGGCCCGCATAGAAATCGTAGTAAAAACGAGTTTGTCGGCCAAAGGGCCGTTGAATACCGGCCTTCACATGCCCACCCAAAACGCGTTTGTGAATAGGAAATAACAACGTATCAATGAAGATCACCCTTGTACCATTGACGGTCATCGCAAAAGCTTCCAGTGCCCAATACCTCCCTTTCTGACTATCACGCAGTCTATATAGTCGGTACTCCATACGAAGTCGCCAGGCTTGCCGATGATCAAGCGATCCATTATTCAAGGGTGAAATTGAACTCAAAAATGGAGGACCGTAACCAAGTTCAGCCTGAATAGCGGTTCTCTTCGTAATCCGGTGTTCAGCGCTAATCTGGAACATACTTTCCGTATCAAGTAAACTCAATGGGTTCCACTTGATAAACCACTTTGGTTGGCCAGGGACCAGTAAGGAATCCTGCGCTACTGTACTAAAAGGTAACAGGAACAGCAGGAGGTAGCCTATAAAATGGGGCATGACCAGAAAGGTTATTGGTAGGGAAGGTCTGTTTTAGAGTGCAAACCCCAGTTTTAGCCCGGCCGCAATACTGGGAGACAGTTTGCCATCTAAATTGGAAAACGATCGACCCAAGCCCGAACTGAACGTAGTAACGCATCCACAGGCATACATGGGCTGGGGAGTTGATGGCAGAATATCATTGATAGCCCATCGCATACCGGCACCGATGTAGATGTCTATTAACGTTCGGGAGAAAATGCGTTTAGATGGATCATAAAATCCGAACTGACGACCAATCTTCACATGAGAGCCAACAACATACCGGCTGGTATTTGTTAGCCCAATGTAGCGCGGACTCGAACTGCTGAAAATCGGCTGGTATCCGTACGCCTTGTCGGTGACGTTAATTCGCTTGAACAATCCCTCGATGGCCCAGTAGTTGCCTAAAGGAAAGTCGCTACGTATGGCGATGCCCTGTCTCCGGTTGGTGCGGTATTGACCCGTGTAAAACCTGACTTCGGCCCGGCCTCGCCAGACTTCGGCGTTGATAAATTTGTTAAGGTCTGAGCCAGACAGTGATAGACCTTTCCGGCCATAGCCAAACTCGCCCTGCACCGATGTTCTGGCTCCGGTTCGGTATTCCAATCCGGCCTGAATGGTGGCGTCCTGGTCCAGCAACGAGAGCGGTGCGAATTTGGCAACAATATGAGATGTTCTGCGCAACGCAATGGTAGAATCCTGGCCTTTCGCAGCCAAACTAAGTCCCCAAAAATAGGTAAGGTACAAGAGTGGCTTCATAAGTGAATCTAGGGCTATGAATACGATGATACAAAAACAAATCGAACCGTTGGAATCAAGGTGAATAATTAACTTTGCTCATACATGACCCTGCAATTCTGACTCTATGCAAGCCGAAACTCGTCCTGACACCAGCTACACTAACATCAGCAAACCCTCGAAGACCCAACTCCTCGACCAGAAAAACGCCGAAGCTGAACTGGGCGGTGGCCAGCACCGCATCGACGCTCAGCACAAAAAAGGCAAACTGACCGCCCGCGAACGGATTGCCCTGTTACTGGACGAAGGCTCGTTTGAGGAGATCGGGAAGTTTGTGATGCACCGCACCCGCGACTTCGGCCTGGACAAGGAACATTACCTCGGCGATGGTGTCGTAACTGGCTACGGCACCGTGGAGGGGCGGTTGGTGTATGTTTTTGCCCAGGATTTCACGGTTTTTGGGGGAACGCTATCGGAAACACATGCCGAGAAAATCTGTAAAGTGATGGATCTGGCCATCCAGAACGGTGCTCCCATTATTGGCCTGAACGACTCCGGCGGTGCCCGCATTCAGGAGGGGGTCTTATCGCTAGCGGGCTATGCCGATATTTTTTACCGCAACACGCGGGCGTCGGGGGTGATTCCGCAACTGTCAGCCGTTATGGGACCGTGCGCTGGTGGAGCGGTTTATAGTCCGGCCATCACCGACTTCATTTTCATGATCGAGCATACGAGTTATATGTTCGTGACTGGCCCGAACGTAGTGAAGACCGTAACGCATGAAGAAGTGACGGCCGAGGAATTGGGGGGAGCCAGCGCTCACAGCACCAAGTCGGGAGTGACGCACTTTGCCTGCGCTAACGAACTCGCCTGCATTCAGGATCTCAAACGGCTGCTCAGCTACATTCCGCAAAACTGCGAGGATGAGCCTCCCATGCTGGCCTATGAGCCCACCGACGAAGTACGTTCAGTCCTGAACAGCAACATCCCCGACAATCCGAACCAGCCCTACGATATGCGTGAAGTGA
>JAQBNX010000052.1 GCA_028288385.1 Spirosoma sp. | reverse complement strand
ATGGCTTGCAATTTATGAAAAAGGGCTGGTCCTTCGGGAAGGGTGACGCCTGTGACAATGCCCACGTTTTCGGTCAGGTATCGGCTCATTTCCTGAAGCCAGCCAGTCGGCACCTGCGTGTCGGCGTCGGTGAAGAATAAGTACTGACCCCGCGCCAGCCGGGCTAACTGCGCCAGTACGTTGGCTTTCCCCTGAAGACCGTCCTGCTGATCTATTATCGTGACCAAACAAAAGCGCGGATTCGCGTCAATGAATTGGGTCACTACCTCGGTCGTCTGGTCGGTGGACTGGTCGTCGCCGATCAACACCTCGATGGCATCGGCGGGGTAATCGAGTTGGGCGATGGCCCGCAGGCATTTAAGTATGGTGGACTCTTCGTTGCGGGCGGCAACCAGCAGGCTTATGACCGGAGGTAACTCAGTAGCCGGCATAAATGGGTTGCGGAACGGCCCGGAACGAATAGCCACGTTCGGCGAAGTAAGCCAGCATCCGGGGTAGCACATAGCGCATGGTGGGCCAGGCTTTGAGGCTATCGTGAAATACGACAATGGAGCCGGGTTCGGTATATTGAATTGTTTTTCGCAGGCACAAATCGGCGGAGAGTTTTCGGTCAAAATCGCCGGTTAAGACGTCCCACATCACAATGGAATAGTTTTCGATTACCTCTGCCGCCTGCGTCTTTCTGATTCGTCCGTAGGGTGGCCGGAAAAGCGCGGTTTCAAATCCAAGTTGCTCCTGACATTTTTGGATATTTTCCAGATAAACGGCATCATCGGTTTTCCACCCATTGAGGTGATTGAACGTGTGATTACCAACCATATGTCCCGCTTCCAGCACTTTATACAGTACGTCATTATGCCTTCGTACGTTGTCGCCGATGCAGAAAAACGTTGCCTGGGCAGCATATTTATCTAATTGTTCCAACACGAACGTAGTAACCTCTGGGATAGGGCCATCATCGAACGTTAGGTATATTGTTGGAGTAGCCTCATCGTCGATTTTCCACCAGAATTCCGGGTAGATGGTACGGATGAGGAAGTTTGACTTATGCAGAAAGAAAGACACCGTATTTATGCATTTGTGGATTAGCAGATTGACCGTTGGCTGACGATCCAGCCATATGCCTCTGTTCATTCCAGGTTTCGCCCTTTCCAACGGTACCCTTTTCCCTGAGCAGCTAGCCCGATGAATAGGACGTAGAAGGGGTAAATTAACTGCGTAAGCGGAATCGCACCTACTGACGCTTTTTTTTGTAAAAAAACAAGAATCTGCCGTAAAAACAAAAACTCGGGTATCATCTTCAGAACAACTACCATAAGGGTGGTTTTAGCTGTTAAAAAGCCAAACCACCACCCCAAAACGGCAACAACCGGGGCCACATTGCTCAGTAAAACAAAAAGAGCCAGTAACGTGGGCAGCCAGCTTTCGTAAGCCCGCCATTTGCTAGCCCAGCGTTTACGCTGGCGATAAAACGCCGACAGGGACCGGTGCGGATGCGTACTGACGATGGCTTCCTCTACTTTTAAAAATCGGACACCATTGGGATAGCGACCCGCAATCTTGTGCATCAGGAATTCGTCGTCGCCCGATGCAAGGTGATCAACACCCGCAAAACCGCCAACTTCGGCAAAGACCCGCTTTTCGTAACAAAGGTTGGCTCCGTTGCACATGGTAGGCAGCCCCAGCGCCATTGTGCAGGCCCCCGACCCAATAAGGCTGGCAAACTCAACTATTTGCAGGGTATCAAATAGTGTTGGATGGGGCTTTTGATACCCGGTTGTAAACGTAACAGGACCCGAAATCAGTTTAGCGCCGGTTTGCTCATAAAAGGAAGCGATCGACGCGAGCCAGTCTGGCCCCACGCGACAATCGCCATCAGTAGTCACAATCAACTCGCCGGTGGCCAGGGCTATGCTTTGGGTGATGGCCCGTTTTTTAGGTGAAGCCGTGCGCTCGTCGCCAAGAGGCAGCGAACGTAACGAAAACAGCGCCTGTGAAGCATACTGCTGGACAATGGCCAGTGTGTTGTCGGTTGAGGCATCGTCGGCCACAATAACGTCGAAATGGGCGTAAGTCTGGCGGCTTAAATCCTCCAGCAGATGGCGGATATTAGTGGCTTCGTTCCGAACCGGGATGATGACGGTGATCGTCGGACTTTGCTCGAGGGTTTTAATGGGCCGAAAAACGGGTATCCGCAGCCACGTTAACCACAGCAGGCTGGTGAATAAGGCGTAGAGAGTGCTAATGATGATAAGAACAACCACAGCTTTTAAACCACAAAGTGGTCATTCTTTCTCTTAATTAACGAACAGACCACTTCAATCGCCAAACCCAAATTAATCCAATTAGTACAGGCAGCAGGATATTAGCTACCCAAAGCGTTAACGTAGCCGTAATAAGTACCGGTGCGGGTACCCCGAATGGTTCAAAAACCCACAACGAAGCCGCTTCCCGAACCCCCAGGTCGCTAAGCAGGTTGAAGGCCGGTGTTATAGTCTTAGCCAGAAACACGACTCCAATACCGGAAGTAGAGACACCCAATGGCAGTTCGACGCCTACCAGTTGCATAGCCACATAAAACTGTCCCGAAAACACCAGATACCGTAATGCAGCGGCTACTAAGGCCCGGCTAATTTCCCAATCGTCGTATTGTCCTGCAACATTCCAATAGCCAGCAAACCGCCGTAAAGATAAGCGTGTCGCCAACCAGCCAACAACCTTTCGACGGACCAGTCCGAATAGGACACCCAGCACCGACAGACCTACAAGTAAAATTAGCCGAATCAGGCATGCCAGGTTATAGCGGGCGGCCGCTGTAGTCATATGATGGCTACAAGCCAACGTGCCAAACACTAAGGCAACATAAAACTGCATGCCTCCCGATACCAGCGACGCTCCGATGTCTTCGGCCCGTGCGCTGGTACGTATCGACAGCACCCGCCCGGCCGTATCACCTAATTGGGCTGGCAGCGCAAAACCCAGTGAAAGTCCCGCCAAAACGCCCTGGAAAGCTTCCCAATACGAGGTTTTCTCTACGCGCTTGAGTAGTATCTGCCATTTCAGGGACTCCAATCCCCAGTTGATGGGCGTAAGCAATACCAGCAATACAGCCCAGCGTTCGGGATAATGAACACCCTCAAGCTGATGTTGCACGACGGACCAGTCGAAGCGCTGTTGCCCTAGCACGTAGCCGATGTAGGCTAGGAGTCCGACAAAAACAACGATTTTAAACCAGAAACCGATTTTTTTAGTCCCTTTGGGCGACAAAACTGAGGAGAACACGTTACTTTGTAAAAGCGCATAACTACCCCTTCATGATTATTACCGCTAAAAACGCCACAATCTTGCCTGAAAAAATTATTCTCGGCATTGACCCCGGTACGCAGGTCGCGGGGTATGGCATCATTTCAATTCAGGGGGGCGTCATGCGGATGATTCAATACGGAGTTGTTGAATTGCACAAATATACGACCTATCAACTGAAGCTCCAGAAACTCTACGAAACCATCATCCGGCTCATTGATGAGCACAAGCCCGATGAGATGGCGATCGAAGACCCGTTTTTTGGTAAGAACGTTCAGGCGATGCTTAAACTAGGCCGCGCGCAGGGCGTAGTGATGGCCGCTGCCCTCTCGCGCAACATTCCTATTGTGGAGTATGCTCCCCGACGCATCAAGCAATCGGTGACGGGCAATGGCAATGCCACCAAAGACCAGGTCTCGCACATGGTTGGACACCTGTTGAAAGAAGATTTGAACCCAAAATTTTTCGACGCTACCGACGCACTGGCCATTGCCGTGTGCCACCACTTCCACGAAAATGCCTTACCTGTTGCGCCGGGCAAGAAAAACAAAAAAGGCGCCTGGGGTGCCTTTGTGAGCGAAAATGCAGGGCGGATAAGCGGCTAAATGCTTTTTTAGTCAATACGTTTGAATCGACTATGCAAACGTTTCAACACACGCTCCACCTCCCTGCCTACTCCCGCGGCTTTCACCTGATTACGCGTATCATCGAACATGAGTTTGCAGATTCACTTCGTCAAATCCGGGTTGGGCTGTTGCAGGTGTTTATCCAGCATACGTCGGCCAGCCTGACCATCAATGAAAATGCTGCCCCAACCGTCAGGGGCGACTTCGAGCGTTACTTTAACAAAGCTGTTCCGGAAAACGCCCCTTACTTTCAGCACGATTACGAGGGCTCCGACGACATGCCCGCTCACCTAAAAGCGGCCTTACTGGGTCACTCGGTGATGATTCCCATAACAAATGGGCGACTTAATCTTGGAACGTGGCAAGGCATTTATCTGGGCGAACACCGGAATAATGGTGGCTCCAGAACGCTTGTATTGACGGCCTGGGGAGAATAATCTCTTTGACTTACATAAGTTGGGCCAGTAGCTTGAGCGTAAATGACTTTATTTTATGCTCAAGCTACTGGCCCAACTTATGTAAGTATGATTAATAGTTAATACGACTCGTATTCGAAATGTAGTGTCTCAACAGCTACGGTATTGTTGAGAGAGGTTGTAGAAGTCTTAGTTCGAACGATGGGCAGGTTGGCTACATTATATTGATACTGATAAACCGATGATTCAGTATAACTCGTAGAAGAAGGGGTTGGAAAGAAATAATCTGTAGTAATAGTAGACTGTTGAGTCAGCACATTATTTCTACTCAGATTTAAGAAATTATCTATTCCCCCAAAATAAGTTCTGACCATATCTGCCGCGCCAGCATTTCCAATTGGGTATGGAGCCGGAATCAGATACACGCCATAGAAAGGATTTATCTTGTCGTCATGCGTATATATATCAACCCTCGTAGCATTTGGATCAGAACCACTTCGTAAGGGAATGTTTCGCCTGTCAGAAACACTTGTCAGGTTATTACCTGTAAAGGTAAACGAGTTAAACCCTGTAACACTAAGCCCGGCTATCCCATAAAACCGACTGCTACTCACCAATTGATTAGCCCCGTTATAAGTAAATGTCAATGAGAAGCTGTTAGAACGGTTTAACCCGGACACCTGACCGGCTGCATTATATATATAAGTATATTGGTCAATACTGTTAGGCCCACTGCCTCGCGGATACAGTACAACTTCGCGTCGGAGTCCCGTCAGCCGATTCTGCCCATCATACGTATAGTTGTTGTACTCAATAGTCGAAACGGCACTGTCGGGGGTCTGATAGGTCAGAATCTGACTTAGACGACCCTGCCCATCATAGCGAAACGAGCTGACTTTTGCTTGGTTGTTGGGTAAGTCGAGCGTCAGCGTTTTCACGCGTAGCCGGTTGGCGGCTGAACCGGGTGTAACAAGGGGCTGGATGGGGTGGTCGGAGCAGGACAAGAGCCCGCCAACCATAAATAACATTAAGTAAGTAAATAAACGGGAAGTAGTCATAACCAGCTAGGTTTGTGATATTAATGGTGCGAAATTGAATAAGTGTTTTTAACCATCGAAAGTATTACCGATTTATCCTTATTCCTATGATTACTAGCTAGAATCCTACTTTAATGATTAAAAGGTAGTTAAATTTATGGTCACTTAAGCTCATATACCTATTCATTCCTTACAGTGACACCTATCACTTAGAGCATGAAAAAAAGGCGCTCATAGCGCCTTTGTAAACGAAAATGTAGTATTAGGCGTTGAATGAAAATTTCTGAGTGAGTATACCCAGATCATAGCAAGTATAAAAGCCCAGCTGTTATTAATACGACTCGTATTCAAAACGTAACGTCTCCACTGTTACGGTGCTGTTAAGGGCCGGAGTGGTAGTCTTTGTCCGAACAGTAGGTAGATTGGCGGCATTGTACTGATACTGATAAATAGTCGATAAAGTAGAACTTGTTGGATTGATAAAATTTTGTGTCGACGTACTATTGGTTACCTCCGACAGTATGTTGTTTCGACTTAGGTTAAGCACATTATCTACTCCCCCGAAATAAGTTTCGACTGGGAAAGCTGGACCCCCAGTCATTAAATTAATAAATCCCTTAGATGGTGCGGGAATGACCAACACACTATAAAATGGGTTCACTTTATGATCGTGCGTATATGTGGTAACAGACTCAGAAGAGAAAACGGGTCCCCTGAGTGAAGCAAAGCTATTACTGTTAAGCGTAGATAAATTGTTGCCCGTAAATATGAACGAGTTGCTACCTGATAGACTGATATTAGCAATAGGGTCT
Source organism: Spirosoma sp. (assembly GCA_028288385.1). Lineage (GTDB taxonomy): Bacteria > Bacteroidota > Bacteroidia > Cytophagales > Spirosomataceae > Spirosoma. Next base: position 1,910 of record JAQBNX010000052.1, on the reverse strand, counting down.
GAAAAAGACCTATTACTACTCACTAATTGACCGGAACTGTTATAGGAGAAGCCTACCCTAAAACCATTTACATAATTTATTTCAGTTAATTGGCCAGCCGGGTTATAGGTATAAATGTACTGTTCAACACGGTTTTGTTGATTATCTCTTGGTCTTGGATATTGGACGGCCTCACGTCGTAGTCCAGTCAACCGATTTTGTTGATCATAGGTATAGTTGCTATATTCAATCGCCGAAACGGTACTGTCGGGCGTCTGATAGGCCAGAATTTGACTCAATCGGCCCTGGACATCATAGCGAAACAAACTGACTTTTGTCTGGTTATTGGGCAAATCTTCGGTCAGCGTTTTCACGCGTAGCCGGTTGGCAGTCGAACCGGGTGTAACAAGGGACTGGATGGGGTGGTCGGAACAGGACAACAGCCCACCAACCATAAATAACATTAAGTAAGTAAATAAACGGGAGGTAGTCATAAGCATAGATGATTTAGAAATTAGTGTGGACGGTTATACCTCTTTAGTCGTCTTGGGAAGGTAATCTATACTTAAATCCAATTATCTCGCGCTATAATCCTAAAGAACTTATTAGAGGGCAGTAGATTAATAGTCCGCTTGGGTTCACAAACTTAAATACTTATGCTCCGAGCTGAGCATGAAAACCAATAAAGGTGCCTTTATAAACAAAAAGCCAACTGGTGAGAGTAGCTAAGTCTTCTGAATGAGTAGACCCAAATTATTTCATATATAACTGCTCAGCTTTACTTAATATGACTCGTACTCGAAACGTAGCGTTTCTACCGTAGTAACAGAAGGGAAAGTTGGTCCACCTGGCCTCGTGGTGGTCTTAACCCGAACAGTGGGCAGGCTAGCAGCATTATATTGATATTGATAAACAGCAGATTCAATAAGACCTAATGTAGAAGGGCCTGAAGAACCAAAACTTGTAGTACTACTGGAAGTTAATTGAGTAAGCACATTATTTCTGCTCAGAGTTAAAAAATTATCCAGACCCCCAAAATAAGTCTTGGCCATATTTGACGGGCCAGAAAACTCATTTGGGTACGGAATCAGATACACGCCGTAGAAAGGATTTATTTTATCGTCATGCGTATACTCATCGACCGTCGTAACAATCGGATCAGGGGTACCACTACGCGTAGGAATATTTCGGCTGTCAGAGGACCTAATCAGGTTATTTCCTGTAAAGGTGAACGAGTTTGACCCAGAGATAGTAAGCCCAGATATCGCATATAACCGACTGCCCCCCGCTAGTTGATTAGCGCTATTATAACCAAATGTTAAGGAGAAGCTGTTTAATTGGTTTAACCCAATCACTTGACCAGCAGCGTTGTACAGATAAATATATTGATAAACAAAATTTGGCCGATTCTGCCTTGGGTACGGAACGGCTTCGCGCTGTAGTCCAGTCAGTCGATTCTGCCCATCATACGTATAATTGTTAATCTCAATCGCCGAAACGGTACTGTCGGGTGTCTGATAGGTCAGAATCTGACTTAATCGACCCTGCCCATCATAGCGAAACGAGCTGACTTTTGCCTGGTTGTTGGGCAAATCCAGTGTCAGCGTTTTCACGCGTAGCCGATTGGCGGTTGAGCCTGGTGTAACCAGGGGCTGAAAAGGGTGGTCGGAACAGGACAAGAGCCCACCTATCATTAACAATAGTAAATAAGTAAATAAACGGGAAGTAGTCATAATCAACTAGGTTTGAGAAAGCAATGTGCGGATACAATGTGCATTGAATGCCTTCGAAATTATAGCGTACTTCTATTTATTCTCATATTTACCAGATAAAATCCTAATGAAATGATTAAACGGTAAGATAGTTTATGAGTTACTTATGCTCACAAACCTAAGTTTTCATTGCAGCAGCGACCATACGTCGGCCACATT
>JAQBNX010000040.1 GCA_028288385.1 Spirosoma sp. | reverse complement strand
ACTGAAAGCGGACAGTTTTTGTCCGAAAGCGGACATCATTACAACCTGAATGGAGAGTTAATGGGTTAGATGTCAATAGCTTAGTAAAAGTGGCACGGCGTTGGCTCAACTTGAAGCAACGCAGTAGTTAGACGCGCCCAGCTGCTCTTTCACTCGTTCATTCTTTCTTTCGAATACTATAACATGGATCGCGCCTTACCTAAACGCTTTTGGACTAACCAGCGCCTTATGCTCTTCGGCGGCAGTGTGCTGCTAATTGGTCTGCTGGCCTACACTTTTTTCTTTGCTGACCGTCGTTCGAAGCTAAATGTTGAAAAAGACAAAATCACCATTTCCAACGTATCGACGGGTCCATTTGAAGATTTTATTGCCGTTACGGGCGTTGTTCAACCGTTGAAAACCATCCGGCTCGATGCCATCGCGGGCGGTTATGTAACCCAGAAACTGGTGGAAGGCGGCAGCATGGTCCGGCAGGGCGATATCCTGCTGCGTCTGGAAAATCAGAATCTGAAGCTAACCTTTCTGCAACAGGAAACCGAAGCCAACCGGCTTGTTAACGATCTGCAAAATACCCGGCAGCGGCTTAAAGTCGAGCGCTATCAGCTTCGCCGGACCCTCTCCGAACTCGACTACCAACTGGAACAACTAAAAGATACGTACGACCGGCAGGCCAAGCTCTACGCCGACAAGGTCATTTCGGAGCAGGATTACCTCAAAGCCAAACGCGATTATGAGGGACTGAACGAACGGCGAAAAATTGAAATTGAATCGCAGCGCTACCAGGAAGAGAACGCCAAAACGCAAATCCAGCAACTCGAAGGAACCCTCTCGCGCACGCAGAAAAACGTAGCCCTCTGGCAGCAGACGCTCGAAAACCTGGTGGTTAAAGCCCCGGTATCTGGTATGCTCAGTACCATGGACGTGGAGGTTGGCTCGAACATCAACCAGGGGCAGAACATCGGCCAGATCGACGACCTGAACGGCTTCAAAATGCGGGTTGGGATCGATGAGCACTACATTAGCCGGGTGTTTCCGGGGTTAAAAGGCCAGTTCGAATTCAACGGCAAGATGCATGAACTTGAAATCAAGCGGGTGTATCCGGAGGTAAAAAGTGGCCGGTTCGAGGTCGATATGGTCTTTCCCAAAGGGGCACCCGAAGGTATCAAGCGCGGACAGTCGTCACCGATTCAACTGGAATTAGGCAAAGCGGCTAAAGCTACGCTGCTGCCCGTTGGCGGCTTCTTCTCCGACACAGGTGGCAACTGGGTTTATGTCGTGGATAAGTCGTCGGGAAAGCGGGCGGTGAAGCGAAACATTACCCTCGGCCGCAAGAATCCAGAATACTATGAAGTGCTGGACGGCCTTCAACCCGGTGAGCAGGTAATAACAAGCAGTTACGAAAATTTTGGTGATAACGAAGTCTTAGAATTTTAAACCTAAAAGTCCAGGGACAACGCAGATGACAGGGTGTTAAGCAGATTTTATTCCTCTTATTCTGCAACATCCTTCATCTGTATACCATTACTCTTATGATCCAAACCATCAACCTCCAGAAACTCTTCGCCACAGAAGAGGTAGAGACCACCGCCCTTAACGGCATCAATATGGATGTTAAAGACGGCGAATTCGTAGCCATCATGGGACCATCGGGCTGTGGCAAATCCACGCTGCTCAACATCCTCGGTCTGCTCGACAATCCCAGCGACGGAGAGTACAACTTCTACGGCACCGAAGTGGCCAAAATGACCGAACGGCAACGGGCCCAACTCCGCAAAGGCTCCATTGGCTTCGTGTTTCAGAGTTTCAACCTGATCGACGAACTGACGGTATATGAGAATGTGGAGCTGCCGCTGCTGTATCTGAAAACGCCCCCCGACGAACGTAAAAAGCGGGTGGAAATGGCCCTGGAGCGCATGGCCATTATGCACCGGCGTAACCACTTTCCGCAGCAATTATCGGGCGGTCAGCAGCAGCGCACGGCCATTGCACGGGCAGTCGTGGCCAAGCCCAAACTCATCCTGGCCGACGAACCGACGGGTAACCTGGACTCGAAAAACGGCGAAGAGGTCATGAAACTCCTGGGCGAGTTAAACGACGAAGGTACGACCATCATCATGGTGACGCACTCACCTTATGATGCCGGTTTTGCCCACCGGATTGTGAACCTGTTCGACGGCAAGGTGGTAACCGAGAATTTTCACGTATAACCCAGACCCAAATGGGCCGTTGAGCAATGGAAGCAAATTGCCTGACGCGCTTTCAGGTCTGATAAAGTTAATCCACAGCCATGTTCCGAAATTATTTCAAAATCGCCGTCAGAAGTCTGCTGAAGCACAAATTGTACTCCAGCATTAACATCCTGGGTCTGGCGCTGGGCATGGCGTGTGCGCTGCTCATTGGCTTGTGGGTGAAGGACGAACTGAGCTACAACCGCTTTTTGCCGGATAGCGACAATATCTATTACGTGCGGGTTAACTTTCCCTACAACGGCGAGATTGTTACGAATAGCGTTACGCCCGGCCCGTTGCAGGAAGCTATTGCCAAAGACGTACCAGAAGTAGCGGCCGTAACGAAAACAACTTGGGTGGGTGAGACACTTGTCAAAGTAGGTGAGAAAGCTGCCAAAGAGCCTGGATTTTATGCCACCAATGCTTTTTTCGACGTGTTTGAACTGCCTGCCCTGTATGGTAATCCTAAAGAGGCTCTGGCTCAACCCGACAAGATTGTTATCAGTCGTAAAATGGCCCAAAAGTATTTTCTTGGTGGGCTGGCCCTGGGTAAAACACTGCAACTCAATAACGACAAGCTGTTTACCGTGGGAGCTATTGTTGAGGACGTACCAACTAACACAACCGTTCAATTCGACTGGTTAATAAACTGGAAAGTTCAG
>JAQBNX010000816.1 GCA_028288385.1 Spirosoma sp. | reverse complement strand
GAAGGGCTCGATGCGCTTCATCTGGGCGGGCGAGAGCAGGACAACATCAGCCATGGCGGCACCTCCGCCAAGGGATGAATCACACGCCGTCGCGTCGAAGCAAGCAATTAATGGGTCCTGAGCCTAGGCACGTGTTAGGCAAGGCGCTATTCTGCTGAAAGCCAGGCAAAAGCTAGGCAGGGTAGCGTGGACAACGGGATCAAATTGGAGGGCGGCAAACTGCTGCTCTTCCAACGTAACGGTATCTGGCAAGCGCGAGTGTATCTCGGTAAGGGCCGCTACCTTTGGCGTTCGCTCGACACCTCCAGCGAAGCTGATGCACGACGGGCGGGGCTGAGGCTCTTCCACCAGACCGAGTTCAAGTTGGCCGAAGGCCTGCCGATCCAGCTGCGTACGCTCAACACCGTAATCGATGAGTACGTGGCCGCGCGGGAGTTAGACAACAAGCAGGGCACTGCCGCCGCGCGCGGTAGCAGCATTGAGCACACGTCGGACGGTATGCTGCGGCAGGTCAAGCGTGTGGTGAAGTTCTGGCGTGCCTATGCGGGCAGCAAAGCCATCGAGGCCGTTGACGACATGGTGCTGGAGGGCTTCGTGGTGTGGCGTAAGGCCTACTATCACGACATGCCAAACCTGCCCAAAAACGCCAGGATCAACCCGACCGACAAGACCCTCCAATGGGAGATCATGCTCGGCAAGGCACTGGTTAAGTTTGCCCATAGGCAGGGCTACAGGGGCAACAAGCCGCTTCCGACCTTCACCTTCGTCCCGAAGATCAAGCGTGTCCGACCGGCATTCGGCAGCAGCGATTTCAATATCCTCGTTGAGGCCCTGCCCCGATATGTTGAGGCCAGCACAGATGAGAGACAGCGCGCCTCGCGGACCCTGCTGAGCAATTACGTGCTGATCCTTGCCATGTCGGGCATGCGGGTGGGTGAACTCAACAGCCTCTGCATGCGCGACCTAACCTCGTTCCGAGACGACAGCGGGAGGGTGAACCTGCAGTTTGCCGTTCGGGGAAAGACGGGCAAGCGGATCGTGGTTCCTCGTGTGGATGCGAACCGCATCATCGAGGCCATGCTGCTCTATCGGAAAGGAACGCCCGACAGGGATGCGCGTCTGTTTGTCATGCCCAATGGCGATGATATCGCCACATTAGCCGATCAGTTTCGTGCCTTTCTTTGCTTTGCAAAAATAGAGAAGAATGCCGATGATGAGCCATTCACTCTTTATAGCCTCCGTCATACCTATGCGACACGGGCCATACACGACGGCGTGGACATATATACGATCGCGCGTAACATGGGCACGAGCGTCAGCATCATTGAGCAATATTACGGAAAGCATGCGACATCCGTCGGGCGGGCAACGGCGTTGGGCGGTGATCGAGAAGAATATGAAATGAGGCGACGAAATGGCAATGTAGTCGCAGAACGTATCCCGGCGCTCAACAAGGAATTATAGGGCGTCAAGTGCCATTGTTCGTACAGGGTGCGTTAGCTGGAATTCCGTGCAAGCCTCTTACGGTGTCGAGGATTGAAATCAGTCTGCTTGGTGTCTACGACTAGCGGGAACATCGCCGCCGAATCGGAGCTGGCGAACAATGGATCCCCCCTTTACAAGCGCGCTATAACGTAAAGCCGGCTGAAGGGTGATCCGAGCCGGTCCGTAGCGCGCGTGCGGCCCCGTTAGGGGCACTCATGATCGGTAATGTGAGTCACCTCGGACAATAGTTTCGACGGCTCCGAGGCCGAATGCTTTCTTAATGGCACTGACGACTTCCGGAGACTGCAAGCGTCGATCGGCATAGAGAACGAACTGACGTTTAGGAGTTTCATAGACGATCCGGCCTCGCGGCCATTCGTCGTACTCGGTCGATGCGACAACGACCGGATAGCCCTTCGCAACCAGGCCGCTGCCGCCTAATGCCTGCCACTCCTGCCAGCGCTCATAGTGGCCATTGGCATGCGTGAGGCAGTCCCCATAGGGTTCTGCCTCATCCAACGTCGAGCGGTCGACAATTAGAGTGCCGTCAACTCGCCAGAAAATTCCAACGGAAGGCATAATGGCTGCATTCACAATGGGCGGATGTGCCATTTGATCAAACCTCGAGTTGAAAGATTACCGCAACGTCACTCGTGACTTTCAGTTGGATCTATCCCTTTCAGGCTTCGGGTATGCTTTGCAATTGTCAACAACTTTAAGACCTCTGTGGTGAACTGTCCCAGGTCCAGCATTGCCTCGCGATACATCCCGTAGCCGGCGAACGATGATACAAAAAACAAGAGATCGAAACTGCTGCGGGCGGCATCGGCGGTATCAATTGAGTTGAGGAAAGTTTTGAGCTTCGTGCTTCCTGGATTCTGGCCCGCAAGAAGGAAGATCAGCTCCGGAGTGGCGGCCCTGTCGATTTGAAGCCGTTCAATCCGGGCGCTTCGATTGAAGGTGAGCAAGCCAAGGTCGTCGAGTTGATTCAGTTGTGCCTCGAGTCCGCTTAAGACTTCGCTCCACTCGGCCTC